>CAYQDH010000008.1:7832-20029 GCA_964416075.1 uncultured Anaerolineales bacterium
GATCCGCTACCGCTCGCCCGAGGTCACGGCGACCTCGCCGTTCTACCAGCACTGGTACCAGGAGATGCCCGAGGCCATGCAGGCCACGGCGGAGGACACGCTCCTGGCGGTGCTGACCTTCGAGTCCGGCGTGCTGGGCCAGTGGACATCGTTCAATGCCGCCCATGGCGAGGGGTTCGGGCGGACGGTGGCCTATGGCAGCAAGGGATCCTTGCAGAGCCAGGGCGCGCGCAATGGCCGCCCCCTGAGCCTGCGGCTGGACGACAGAGGAGATGTCACGGGCCAGGCCATCCTGGACCTGGTGCCCGATTTTCACCTGGACGAGATCACGGCGAACCTCTTTGGCGCCGACCGCATGGCCTCCTATCCCTACGTCTTTGCCGAGGCGGATCGCAAACTGGTGGCCGTGGAATACCACGAGCTGGCCCAGTGCATCATGACCGGGAAAAAGCCGGAGGTCGATGCCCCGACGGGCCGCAGCACGCTGGCCGTATGCCATGCGGCGCTGGAATCGGGCGTGCTCAACCGCCCCGTCAGCGTGGCGGAGATCATCGCCGAGGAAACGGCCGAGTACGAGAAGGACGTGAACGCCTACTGGCATATCTAGCTGTTCCCGGAGCAATTCCCATACAACACGGGAAAAGGTGGATGACAATCCATGACTGAACGTTCGGGTCTGCGTGTGGCGGTGGTAGGTCTCGGCTTTGGCGCCGAGTTTGTGCCCATTTACCTGGATCACCCCGATGTGGCCGAGGTGGCCATCTGCGATGCTGATGGGGCGCGCTTGCAGCGCACTGGCGACCGCTTCGGGATCGGACGGCGCTACGAGGACATCAGCCAGGTGATCGGCGCGGCGGATATCGACGCGGTGCACCTGGTGACGGGTATCCCGGACCATGCCCCGCAGGCCATCCGTGTATTGGGTGCGGGCAAACACTGCGCTTCGACAGTGCCCATGGCCACTAGCCTGGCCGACTTGTATGCCCTGGTCAATGCCCAGCGGGGTTCGGGCAAGAATTACATGATGATGGAGACGGCCGTCTATACCCGGCAGTTCCTCCATGCCCAGGAGCTCGTGAGGCAGGGCCGTTTTGGGCGCATCCAGTTCCTGCGCGGGGCGCATTACCAGGATATGGAGCGCTGGCCGCCCTATTGGGCCGGCTTGCCGCCCATGTGGTACGCCACCCACGCCATCAGCCCGCTGTTGGCCTTGGCCGAGACGAGGGCGGTGCGTGTGCATTGCTTCGGCTCCGGCCAGATGCGCGAGGCGCTTCGGCAGCCCTATGGCAACCCCTATCCGGTGGAGACGGCCATCTATCAGCTGGCCACGCCCGACCTGTGCGCCGAAGTGACCCGCACGCTGTTCCATTGCGCCCGGCCCTATATGGAGAGTTTCACCATTTACGGCGAGGACGCCTGCTACGAGTGGCAGATGGAGAACGAGGATCCGATGCTCTTTCGCATGAGCCCCGTCGTGCCCGACCAGGTGCGCCAAGTAACGGTGGAGCGGCCCGCGCCGCCCGACCGCGCCGACCTGCTGCCGCCCCAGGTGGGGCGCTACACGCGGCGGTTTGTCTACGGCCAGGATGAGCGGCACCTCTCCTTCGAGCAAGGAGGAGGACACCATGGCTCACATCCTCACCTGGTGCACGAGTTTGTGCGCAGCATCGTGGACAAGCGGTCGCCGCGCATCGATGCACGGACGGCGGCGCACTGGACCGCGGCAGGGATCTGCGCCCACGAATCAGCGATGAATGGTGGGCGCGAGGTGGAGGTACCGGAGTTCTGAGTGTGAGGGAGGTGAGTGATGCAAACGCAACCGTTGGGCAAGAGCGATCTACAGGTCTCGCGCATCGCGCTGGGTTGCATGCGCCTGAGCGAGGACCAACGCGAGGCCATGGCCAGCATCCGTGCTGCGTTGGACCAAGGGATCAACTTTTTCGATCACGCCGATGTCTATGGAGGGGGCCGGCGCGAGGAAACCTTTAGCGCCATTTGGGATGAGATACCCGGCTTGCGCTCGCGAATTGTCGTGCAAAGCAAGTGCGGCATCCGCCGCGCCGGCGAGGGGGACGCGCGTGTCCCCACCCGTTACGATTTCAGCTACGAGCACATCGTCGACTCGGTGCAGGGGTCCCTGCGCCGGTTGAAGGTGGATTACCTCGATGTGCTGCTGTTGCATCGACCGGATGCCCTGGTGGAACCGGAGGAAGTGGCAAGAGCCTTTGACGAGCTGCAGCGGCGGGGCCAAGTGCGTTACTTTGGGGTTAGCAACCATACCGCCGCCCAGATGCAGCTCTTGCAGAGGTGGGTGCAGCAGCCGCTAGTGGCCAACCAGCTCGAGTTCAGCCTGATGCACACGCACATGCTGGACGAGGGGATTGTGATGAACCGTGAGGATTTCGCTGCGCCGACGCGCAACGAAGGGACTATGGAGTATTGCCGCCTGCACGATATCACAATCCAGGCCTGGGGGCCACTCGCTGCGGGCGCCCTTGGGAAGACAGCCACAACGCCGAATCCCCGCCTGGAGGGCGTGGCTGCCGCGGTGAACGAGATGGCGGCGGAAAAGGGGGTCGGCCAGGAAGCGATCATGATCGCCTGGTTGCTCAGGCATCCTGCGCGCATCCAGCCCATCATCGGAACCATGAATCCCGTGCGCATCGCGGCGGCGTGCCGGGCCGATAGCGTGTCCTTGAGTCGTGACGAATGGTATCGCCTGTACGTCGCCGGTCGCGGCGCAAGGTTGCCGTAGGGGCGATTTCCTGGCGCGCCCTCTATGAGCCGTGATGAATGGCGTCGTCTTACATCGCTGACGCGGCGAATGGTGACTGGCGGCGCGATTTCTGATCGCGCGCGTGGTGCCGTCATATGTCTAAAGAGAATACGTGGCGCATTGGATCCTTTGACCCTGTAGGCGTCGCTGGACGCCCAAGAAAGAGGAGGACCTATGAAGTGGTTTTTCCGGGTTTTGGTGATCCTGACTGCTCTGGCCATCGTGGCTGGCCTGGTCGTCCTGGTCGTTCTTAGCGTCGCGCCACAGCCCAAGGTCATCACGGAGCGAGCGCCCAAGGTTGCTACCGTGCAGCGGATGACCGTTGCGCCGCGTCCCACACTCTTGGTCAGGGCCACCGTGACCACAGCGCCGACAAAGGCTCCAACCCAGGCAGCCACTACGGCGCCGACGGAGGTCCCGACCGAAGAGGCCTCTACAGCGCCCACCAAGGCCCTAACCCAGGCGGCTACCGCGGCACCCACAAAGGCCCCAACCAAAGAGTCGACCGCAGCACCCACCGCAGCCCCAACCGACACGGCGACCGCGGTACCCACGCTAGTCCCCACCAAGGCAGCCACTGCAGCGCCCACCAAGGCGGCAACTATGGTGCCCACTAAGGCGCCCACGCAAGCCGCCAAGGCGGCGGTTACCGTGGCCCCCACCAAGGCCGCGACCACGGCGCCCACCCAAGCGCCTACCAAGACGGCCAGGCCCACCCGCACCGCCACTGCCTACCCGATACGCATCGGTTGGACCGACCATACTGCTGCCGATTTCCGCCTCGCGCTGCCGGAGCGCTGGAAGGCCATCGACGTGACCGAGGGTGGGATCGAAGCGGTTCTGGATGAGGTGGAGGAGCTCGATAGCGAGTGGGCGGACCGGATAAGAGAGATGTACAGTACCGAGGATCTGCAACAGATCATCAAGTTCTGGGCGATGGACACGAAAGCGGTTGAAGGTACCTATGCGAATGTGAACGTAGGCGCCCAGGAGGTGCCCGAGTCCATCACCCTGACGGAGGTAGTGAAGCAGATCAGTGCGGGCTTTAAGCAGGCGGGGGGACAGGTGATAGCCAGCAGCTACCGGGCCAGGATCAACGGTCTGGATGCGGCGCGCCTGACCCTGCGCATGCGCGTGGGCTCGGTAACAGTGCAAGAGTATACGTATCTGTACAAGCGTGGGAACAAGATGTGGGTGGTGACCTATGCGGTGGACCAGAAATACTGGAACACCTATATGAGCACCTTTGATTCTTCGGCGCGGTCGTTCAGGGCCGACTGAGGAGCGAAGGACGTGCAAGCCTGTACGCCGGGCATCCTGCCCGGCATGGTCATTGGTGTCGACATCGGCGGCACAAAAATCGCGGCAGGGATGGTGGACGTCGCCGGGCTGCATGGTGCGGAGGGGCGCGTGCTGGCGCGCGAAGTCAGCCATGCGCACGCCGGCCAGCCGCCCGATAGAGTCATCGCCGCCATCGTGGACCTGGCGCGCCACCTGGCGGAACAGGCGCGCGCGCAGGGGGACCCGGTGACGGGCGTGGGGATGGGCTTTCCCGGCTATACCGATGGCGCCAGGGGACGCGCACTCTATTCCAGCAACCTGCCCGACTGGGACAACTATCCCTTGCGCGACCGCCTGCAGGAGCTGCTCGGCCTGCCGGCGGCCCTGGATAACGACTGTAACTGCGCCGCCTGGGCCGAGTACCACTATGGCGCCGGGCGCGGCTCGCGCAATATGTGCTACGTCACCCTGAGCACCGGCCTCGGCGCGGGGATCGTCATCGATGGGCAGATCTATGCCGGGGCCATGGGCATGGCGGGCGAGGTGGGGCACATCGTGATGGACCCCGAGGGGCCGCTCTGCACCTGCGGCCGCCACGGCTGCGCCATGGCCTATGCCTCAGGTGTGGCCCTCTCGCGCATGGCCTGCGAGCGCATCAGGGACGGCGAGCCCACCCTGCTGCACCGACTCGGCGATCCTCTGCCCAGCCACGTCAGCGGCGAGGCTGTAGCGCAGGCGGCGCAGCAGGGGGACCTGGTGGCCAGCGAGATCCTGAGCACCGTGGGGCGCTATTTCGGCCTCACTCTGCTGACGGTCGTGGAGACGCTCAACCCTGAGCGCATCGTCATCGGCGGAGGGCTGGCGCGCATCGGGACGCCAGTGATTGGGCCTGCCCTGCAGACGCTGCGCGAATATCTGCACCCTCTGAGGTTCGAGGGAACGCAGATCGTCCTCTCAGAGTTGTGGGAAGATGCGGGGATGATCGGTGCGGCGGCGTTGCTCCGGGCGCCCGATCATGGCTGACACAGCGCACCGCTTCGATGTCCTCGCTGTCCAGCAGTACGCTCGCGAGGGCCGCCTGGAGGAGTGGATCCATGCCTACCTCAACGGCGGTGAATGGGCCAACCCCGGCCTCTCGTTGGGCCTCAAGCTACAGCAACGCTGGTGGAACGGCCCCCTGGAGCTGCCCCTGGCTGAGCTGGTGCGCTGTTGCGGGCCCGAAGCCGAGATGGAGTTTCGCGTCGACGCACATGCCTGGGCGGTGCGCACGGCGCGCCTGGCCCAGGGGTTTGCAGACCCGCTGTCTTTGCCTCCTCTCATCGTGGTGTACGACGATGGCTACCTGAGCATCCGGGATGGTAACCATCGCTATGGAGCCATGCAGCGGCTGGGATGGACCACGTGCTGGGTGCTGATTTGGTACAACACCGAAGAGGACTACCATGTGCACACCGAACAACTCGCCGGGGCCGGGAGGCTGCGCTGACGAGGACAAGGGAAGGGGATCCGCAGCCAGAGAGGGAGACACATCGTTAGAATCTCTGGGATATGTCAGTAGGAACAGATGTCATGGGTCAGGATAGCATGGTACTGATGACCGATGTGGGCGCAGAGCCGGAGGAACCGGTTGCGAGCGGCTGCACGGAGCGCGTGCGGACGCTGCGCGAGCGCCTCTTGGCCACCATACCCTCCCTCTGCGCCGAGCGCGGCCTGTTGGTGACAGAGGCGCACCAGCGCTTCCAGGGGGACCCGCCCGTGCTGCGCCGAGCAAAGGCCTTGGCTCACGTGTTGGACCGCATGACCATCACCATCGACGAGGATGAGCTGATCGTGGGTAACCAGGCAAGCAGGCCGCGTGCCGCGCCGCTCTTCCCGGAGTATATGGTGGGCTTTATGGCCGAGGAGATCGACCAGTTCGCCCAGCGCTCGGCGGACGTCTTTGTCGTCAGCTCCGAGGCCAGGGCTGCGATCCTGGAGACGATCGTGCCCGCCTGGCGAGGCAGGACGCTCAACGACCGCGCCGTGTCGCTGATGCCCGATGACGTCGTGGCTGCCCAGCGTATGGGGGTCATCTCGGGGCGAGGCAACATCACCTCCGGCGACGGGCATATCATCCTGAACATCGAAAAGGCGCTGGCCCTGGGATTGCGAGGGGTCATTTCGGAGGCACAAGGAGCGCTGGATGCTCTCTCGCCTCACGACCCGAGCAGTATCCGCCGCCGCGCCTTCTTGCAGGGCGCCATCCTGACCCTGGAGGCGGCCATCCGTTTCGCCGGGCGCTATGCCGCCGAGGCCGATAGACAGGCGGCTGATCCGGCCACGCCGACCGTGCGCCGAGTCGAGCTGGGGCGCATCGCCGAGGCGTGCCGCTGGGCGCCGGAGCATCCGCCGCGCAACCTCCACGAGGCGATCCAGGCAGCCTATTTCGTGCACCTGGTGAGCCAGATCGAGAGCAACGGCCACTCCTTCTCCCTGGGGCGGTTCGACCAATATCTGCTGCCCTATTACCGCGCCGATCTGCAGGCGGGGCGCATCACCCGCGAGGGTGCCTTGGAGCTCCTGGAGCTGCTGTGGCTCAAGCTGTTCTCCATCAACAAGGTGCGGCCCTGGGATCACACGCGCTTCGGCATCGGCTATACCACCTACCAGAACGTGACTATCGGGGGGCAGACGCCCGATGGTCGCGACGCTACCAACGAGCTATCGTACCTGGTGCTGGAAGCGATCCGCGACATCCGTCTCACCCAGCCCAACGTCTCGGCGCGCATCCACAACGGCACGCCGGATCGCTTCCTCTTCGAGTGCGCGCGCACTATTCGCCTGGGGTTCGGCATGCCGGCGATCAAGAACGACGAGATCATCATCCCGGCGATGCTGGAAAAGGGTGTGCGACCGGAGGACGCGGCCAACTATGCCATCGTGGGCTGCGTGGAGGCCTCCATCCCGGGCAAGTGGGGCTACCGTGTGACGGGGATGTCGTTCCTCAACCTACTCAAGGTGCTGGAAATCGCTCTGCACGGCGGCGTGGACCCCCACACGGGGATGGGATTGCTCCCCGGGCCGGGATTGGCCGAGTGCGCCACCTTCGATGACCTGTACCACGCCTTTTACGCGCAATACATGCGCTATGCGCAGACCGCCTTTCACCTGGACGCCGTGGCCGACACGGCCCAGGAAGAGATGGCGCCGGACGCTTTCTGCTCTGCCCTGGTGGATGACTGCCTGCCACGCGGGCTGACGGTCAAAGAGGGCGGCGCGGTTTACGACGTTGTCAGCGGGCTGCAGTCGGGGGCCACCAACGTGGCCAACGCCCTGATCGCTCTGAAAAAACTGGTTTACGATGACAGGCGCCTCACGCCGCGGCAGGTGCTCGATGCCCTGGCAGCGGACTATCGCAACGAGACCGGTGAATGGGTGCGCCAGCAGCTCCTGGCCGCGCCCAAGTTCGGCAACGATGTGGATGAGGTGGACGAGTTGGCTGCGCGGGTGCTGCGCGACTACCAGGAGGAGATGGCCAAGTATCACAACACCCGCTATGGGCGCGGGCCCATCGGCGGGGGCTATGCCGGCTCCACCAGCAACATCTCGGCCAACGTGCCCATGGGGCAGAAGGTGGGCGCTACCCCGGACGGCCGCCGCGCGCGCGAGCCCATTGCCGAGGGTATTTCGGCCGTGCACGGCACCGACCGCCTGGGGCCCACGGCGCTGTTACGCTCGGCCAGCAAGCTGCCCAACCTGCGCATGCTGGCCCAGTTGCTCAACGAGCGCCTGGCGCCCGATTGCCTGGCCGGCGACGAGGGGCTCTGGCGGCTGGTGGCCCTGTTGAAGAGCTTTCGCAACCTCAAGCTGTGGCACATCCAGTTCAACACGGTAGATACGAAAACGCTCAAGGCGGCGCAGGACCATCCGGAGCGCTATCGCGACCTGGTAGTGCGCGTGGCGGGCTATAGCGCCCTCTTTACCACGCTGGACCGGGCCACGCAGGATGACATTATAGCGCGGACGGTGCACACGCTGAGGGGTACGTAACCACGGCAAGGCTTACGGGTTCCACTCCGTACTTCTTAATAGATAGTGTGTGGAGAGTGATATCATGCAACCATTACAGACCACTGATGTCTTGATTGTAGGCGGCGGCATGGCTGGCCTTACGGCTGCGGCTTATCTATCCAGGGCGGGGCTCAAGGTCTTGCTCTGCGAGAAAGGCGCCAAGACCGGGGGATTGGTCAACTCGTTCGAATACAAAGGGTTCGTGTTCGACGGGGGGATCAGGGCCATGGAAAACTCGGGCATCATCCACCCCATGCTCAGGCAACTCGGGATAGGCTTGGATTTCCTTCCCAGCCCGGTCTCCATCGGCATCGGCAACGATGTGGTGAGAGTCTCCTCCAAAGACAGCCTGCGAGCCTACCAGGACCTCCTGGGCAAGCACTTTCCCGACAACAAGGCGGATATCGCTGGCATCATGCGCGAGATCGAGCAGATCATGGGTTATATGGATGTACTCTATGGCATCGATAACCCGCTCTTCCTAGACCTGAAAAACGATCCGCCCTATGTGTTCAAGACGATTCTGCCCTGGATGCTCAAGTATGCGATGACCATGCCCAAGATCGCGAAACTGAACCAGCCGGTGGACGAATACCTGGCCCGGTTCTCATCCAACCAGTCGTTGATCGATATCATTGCCCAGCATTTCTTCCAGAAAACCCCGACGTTCTTTGCTTTGAGCTATTTTAGCCTCTACCTGGACTACCAGTACCCTCGCGGAGGGACCGGCGCCCTGGCCCAGGCCATGGAACGCTTTGTCCTGGAGCATGGTGGGGAGATATGCACAGAAACCGAGATCACGCGCGTGGATCCAGGCGCGAACCATGCGGCTGATGCCAACGGTAACGCCTATGGCTACAAGAAACTGGTCTGGGCGGCGGACCTCAAGACCTTGTACCGGATCATCGATCTGGGTTCCTTGACGGACGCTGGGGCGGTGAATGGCATCCGGGCCAAGCAGCAAGCTATCTCGGACAAGATCGGCGGGGATTCCATCTTTACCGTGTACCTGACGCTAGACCTGGACAAATCCTACTTTGAGCGTATTGCCAGCGCACACCTGTTCTATACGCCCTCGCTATCCGGTCTTGCCCACGCCAGCTTGCAGGATCTCGTCGATCGAGATGCGAGTGGTTCCGCGGCGTTTACCACCGACCAGGGCCGCATCGTCGCCTGGTTGGCGCGTTACCTGGACCTGACCACCTATGAGATATCCTGCCCCGTGCTCAGGGACGGCACCCTAGCTCCCGAGGGCCAAACGGGCCTGATCATCAGCTCGTTGTTCGACTATGCCCTAACCAAACATATCCAGGCGATGGGATGGTACGAGGAGTTCAGGCAGCTTATGGCCGATCGCATCATCCAGGTTCTAGATGCGACGATCTACCCGGGACTCGCCGCCGCCGTGATCGACCGCTTTACCTCCACGCCGTTGACGCTCGAGAGATGGACGGGGAACTCGGAGGGCGCCATCACCGGATGGGCCTTTACCAACGATTCCATCCCCGCCGTGAACAAGCTGACGCAGGTGGCCCGTTCCGTGCTGACGCCGATCCCGAATACGTACCAGGCGGGGCAATGGACCTACAGCCCTTCCGGGTTGCCCATCTCCGTCCTCACCGGCAAGCTGGCCGCGGATAGGGTGCTCAAGGACCTGTTGTGAGCCCGGTCAAGCGTAGGCTCAGGTCCCAAACCTTGCGGCCCTGCTCCCGGTCCAGGGCGTGGGACGCCGGTTTCTCGTCGATGGTCAGGTGGAAAAAGCGGCCGCTCACCTCCGCCAGCTCGGGGGCGGCGGCCAGGTAGTACAGCGCTTCGCCCGAGATGACGGGGTCCTTCAGGATATGCCAGGTCACGTGATGGAGCCACCACCGGTAAAGGGGCCCGTTGTTGTTGCCGATGTTCGTGCGCACATCCCCCGGGTGCATGGCGTTGATGGTCACACCCGAGCCCTTAAGAAGGTCGGCGAATTCCCAGGTAGTCAGTAGCTGGGCCGTCTTGGATGCGCCGTAGCTGCGCAGCCCGATGTAGAAGCGTCGCTCCCAGTTCAGGTCGTTGAGGTCCAGGCCGCCGAAGCGGTGCCCCTCGGAATTCACATAGATGATGCGGGCCGGCGCGCTCTGCTTCAGCCTGTCGAGCAGGAGATAGGTCAACAGGAACGGGGCGAGGTGGTTGACGCCAAAGACCGTCTCGAATCCGTCCCGAGTGAGCGTGCGGGTGGTGCAGTGCAACCCCACCGAATGGATCAGCACATCGATGCGGGGATAATCCCTCAATAGGGTATCAGCCGCCTGGCGCACCTGGGCCAGGTCGGTGAAATCGGCGATGACGATGTCGACCGGCACAGTGTATTGCGGCGCAACGCGTTGCGCTATGAGCTCATGGCGAATGCTCTCGGCCTTATCGTGGTTCCGGCAGACCATGACGATATGAGCGCCCCCGCGGGCCAAGCGCTTGATGGCCTCCAATCCCACACCGGATGTCGATCCTGAGACGACACAGACCTTTCCGGCCATCGAAGCCGTCGTGGTCCGCTGTTCGGCCCGGCTGTTTTGGAGGAACATAAGCTCGTCGGGCAGTCCGCGTTTGGCCATGATGTCCTCCCTCTACCCAAAGACCTTGCGCATGAACCGGCGATAAGGCCGCTTGAAATAGGGGATACCGTTAAAGATGTCGCCCCAAAGGTCGTAATAATCGCGTTGCTCGATGATCCTGCCGTCCTCGTGCAGCGTGAGCCGGGTGCTGCCATAGATGGGCGTGCTGGGCGATTTCTTGAACACCATGGTCATGGTCCAGTCCATCAAGATGACGTTGCCGTTCTGGGCCACGGTACCGATATCCATGCGCAGCGATTCGCAGCGCTTGGTGAGGCGCTCGCAGAGGGCGGTGAACTCCTCGATTCCCTGGATGCGCTGGATGGAATCCTGAAAGACCACATCAGGGTGGTAATAAGGGTAGATGTGGGACCAATCCGGCTTCCCCTGCGTGTTGTAGGTCTTGGACCAGAGCTCCCTGACGGTATCGATATTCAGCGCCAGGCGCTGGGCCACCATAGCATCCGTGATGGGAGCGGGCTTGGGATCTGCTGTTCGTGGCTCCATGGCTCCCCCTTTCTATGCAGAATTGCCTCGCGGCGCACAACTCAAGCCCCCTCGACCACCACCATGTTCGATTGTGTGCTTTGTTGCCGCAACGTTTTTAGCGGCTGGTAGTCTGGATCGTTAAGAAAAGCCTCGGCAGCCTCCATCGTGGGGAAGCGCAGCAGCACCAGCCTCGCGGGATTCCAGTCCCCCTCGAATACCTGCACAGTCCCACCGCGGACGAGGTACTCCCCGCCGTGCTTGCGCACCAAAGGGGGCACCCCGGCCTTGTACTGCTCATAGGCCACGGGGTCATGCACCTCGATATCAACGATCATATACACGGACACAGGCTCCTCCTTCACTTGAACGGATCCCACGGCGCGGGATAGTCCACCGGCCCTGAGACACCCTGCAGGCCCCCCGCCACCAGCTCGAGCACCATGTTGGCGGGGTCGGGCGCCCCGGCAAAGGGCGAGATCAGCCCTCTGGCGCTGGCCGTCACAAAGCCAAAGCGGCCATAGTAGCACGGGTCGCCCTGCACAAAGGCGATCCGATAACCCAGCTCGCGGGCACGCTCCAGCCCAGTCCGCGCCAGCAGTGAGCCGATCCCCTGCCGGCGATAGGGCTTGGCCACGCCGAGCGGCGCGAGGCATACGGCGGGCACCGGCCCCCTTGGCGACAGGATAGTCACGGGGCTGAACATCACGTGGCCGATCACCACGCCATCGTCCACGGCTACCAGCGAGAGGGACGGATCATACCCCTCCATCGCCCGCAGGTCTTCCACCAGGCGAGCTTCCACCTCGCCGGAGCCGTATGTCTCGTAAAAGACCGTCACGATCAGCTCGCGGATGGCGGCATAGTCCTTCGGTTGTTCCACACGGATCTCGATCATGAACAAGCACCCCTCACACCCATTGGAGCGAAGAAGCGCCTAACGGCGCCACTACGAACAGGGGCGCTTCTTCGCGCACCTACCCACGAAGAAGCGCCTGACGGCGCCACTACGA
>CAYQDH010000008.1:20129-23722 GCA_964416075.1 uncultured Anaerolineales bacterium
GGGGCGCTTCTTCGCGCACCTACCCACGAAGAAGCGCCTGACGGCGCCACTACGAACAAATACCGGCCTAGGCGTCGGCGCCGGGTGCGGCGCGGGTGTAACGATGGATGCGGGCCGCGCCCACGGCGATAGTCAGCATCCCGCTCACAGCGGCGACTACCGCCGCCACCCAATGCCATGGGATAACCCCCGCAGCCCACAGTATCCACGGCACCGTGCCTGCCAATAAGAGCAGGCCCATCGTCACCAGCCAGGCGCGGCGCGCCTGTCGCGCCTGGGCAGGTTGCCCCATTTTACTGAGCGCTCGCCCCCAGGTCCAATAGAGCGAGGAGCCAAGGGCGAAGAACAGAACCGCGGATGACACAGCCATCGGGAAGTTGAGCAAGGAAAAGGCCCACAGGATAAGAGACACGGCTGCCCCAAGAATGCCGACGAGGATCGCCGGCCGCCTGGCCCACCGCAGGTCCGAACGGAAATGCCGCAGCTCGATCTCGAACAGCAAAGGTTGTAGGCCATAGCTGGCCAGCGCTGTCAGCACCAGCGAGCCGATAAGCAGGGAGAGGAACAGCTCGGGGCTCAGAACACTAACCCAGAGTAGAGGATCGCAGGTATATGCAGCCGCGGGCATGGCGCGACCCACCGGATACCTGGCCCAGCCACCCGATGGGTCCTTTACCAGAACTCCCTCTGTGCCCATCGCCACGATCAGCGTTCCGGAGCCATCCGGGGTGAAGGCCAGATCATAAGGGCCTGGGGCATAGGAGAAGCCAGGGGCCCAAGACCTGGGGGCGTACCGCTTGAACCGGGCCATGAACTTACCTCGGCCCACGGGCATGCCCCATGCGAGTTGCCAACTGGCGCCTGCATCTCTCGACTGCTCCACGACGCCCTCAGGCGAGAGGCGATACTGGATGGAGGGGTTCGTCGGGTCAGATACCAGGGTGGCGGGGTCGTTTTCCAGAGACTCTTGCACCGATGCCGGGGTCTCGGGGACGACCAGCCAGGAGCGGCCATTGTCTGTCGTCCGGTAGGCCCGCCATAGCTTGGCGTCCCATGGGGCTTCTCTCGCCACGAGCGCCACGGCGTTAGTCAGTGCGTAAACCTCGCTGTCGTCAACCACGACGCGCAACACCATTTCGTCTTGGATCGGCGAACTGGCCACGGCGGCCATGGCGGCGATCGCCAATGCCGCACATGCGACGCGCGGCGGCGGCGCCTGCTTGGCGTGGGCCGACTCTTTTTGCCAGAGGCGCCACGCTGGCCAGAGCATCACCAGCGCCAGCAGATCGGTCGGATCCAGCCAGATGTAGACCGGGAGACCTATCAGCGCCGAGGCCAGCTCGCCGGTTGCGGTATTGACCATAGGCAACACCTTGGCCATGGCGAACCAGACCCCGGTGATGCTCATGGCCACCAGGCCGACAACTGCAGGCCGGGGTCTCATCCACCACTCCAGGATCAGGCTTAGCAGGGCGGCCAGCACAAAGGGGAAGAAGAACACCCCCGCCAGGTCGCTCAGCTTACCGGTTAGCAGCGAAGGGACGGCCCGCTTGAGCACGTGATCGTTCAGCAGGAGCACCCCGATGCTAGCCAATGTCGCAGGGTGCACCAGGCAATGCAAGCTTGTGCGCGATGAGGGACCCAACATGTTGCCTTGCTCCGATTGAGCACAAGAACGATAAAGTCATTATACCCGAGTGCCAAGCGAATGCAAATACCCTGTGCTGAGCCTCATGCCGTGCACGTGTTTTGCACGCCCCCTGGTATTCGCTAGAATGGCCCGTGTCCTGACATTCGCTCACCGAGCTCCTTATGTCGCTTGCCGCCGGAGGGACCATGACCTCATACGATGCTGTGATCATTGGCGCCGGGATCGCCGGGCTAACCGCAGGGGCCTACCTGGCCAAGGGGGGTGCGCGGGTGTTGCTCTGCGAGCAGGGCGAGCACATCGGGGGGTTATTCTACTCCTTCCAGCGGCAGGGATATCTCTTCGACGGGGGCATCAAGGCGCTGGAGAACGCGGGCATGATCCTGCCCACCCTGACCCAGCTCGGGCTCATGGATCGCATCACCTTCGTCAAAAGTCCCATCGCCATGATCATCCAGGACCACGTGCAGCCCATCCGCAGCATGGCCGATGTGGACGCTTATTTCCAGCATTTGATGGTCCTCTTCCCCGCCGAGCACGAAGGATTACAGCAGGTGCTGGACGACGCGCGACACATCTTTGGCCTGCTGGGCGCTCTGCTGCACTTTCCCAACCTGTTCGCCCGTTCCGCCGCCGAGCGGGAGGGCCTCTCATCCTGGCTCAAGAGGCATGGCGCCGCCCTGAGCCGCACTCCGCGCGTGCTGTCGCTGCTCAACCAGCCGCTGCGCGGCTATGTCGAGCGGCGCATCCATAATCCCAACCTGGCCAACGTGCTCTGCGACCTCTTTCCCGATGGCACCACCGCCTTTTTCGGCCTGGGCTATTTCGGCATCTTTTTGGATTACCATTATCCGCACGGCGGCATGGGCACCCTGCCGCGCGTGCTGGGAGAGGCGATCCAGGGATGGGGCGGGGAGATCCTCACCCACGCGCGGGTGGCGCGCATCCTGCTCGAGGAGCAGCGCGCCTGTGGGGTTGTCCTGGCGGATGGGAGGGAGATCCGGGCTGACTATGTCCTGGCCGCCAACGACGGCCGGCAGCTATTCACCCAGCTGTTGCCCAAGGGGGCTCTTCCGGCGCCATTTCTGCGCCGGGTGCAGCGGGCGGAGGTCTCGCACACGGCGTTCAACGTCTTCCTGGGGCTCGACCTGCCCCCGGAGCAGCTCAAGCTACAGGATTGCGGGCACGTCTTTTACGCCCCCGACCTGGAGGGCATCACCGAAGCGGACCGGCTGGGCCGCGAGGACTATTTTGCCCACGTGCCGCAGGAGATCTCGGTGCCCTGCCTGCACGACCCTATGCTGGCGCCCCCCGGCAAGAGCGGGCTGATCCTGAGCTGCATGACGCACTGGCGCTACGCGCGGGGCTGGGGCGCCCAGGACGGCCAACCAGAGGGAGCCTACGAGCGCAAGAAGGAGCGCTGTGCCCGCGAGATGATCAGTAGCCTGGAGCGCTTTATCCCCGGCTTGTCCGAGCGCATCGAGCTGTGCGTCATCGCCACGCCGCGAACCCTCTACACGCGCACCCTGAACAGCGAAGGGGCCATCATGGGCTGGAGCTACCATCGCCAAAAGACGCTTCACCGTGGCAATTTCCTGCAGATGCCCCAAGCCACCGGCACTCCCATCCCGCACTTGCTGATGGCCGGGCACTGGTCTTTCTCCCCCGGTGGGTCGCCGGTGGCCATCCTGACCGCCAAGCTCGCCGCGGACCGTATTTTGAAAGCCACTCGATAAGGGCGGACTTGAGCCCGGACCGCGGGGCTCCAGGCCCGCTCTTCGTGGCACACAGGCTAGCGGCCCTGGAGTGCCGCGGTCCACACTAGGAAGCACCACGGACCGCGGGGCTCTAGGCCCGCCCCTCGTGTCACACAGGCTAGCGGCCCTGGAGTGCCGCGGTCGACACTAGGAAACACCACGGATCGCGGGGCTCCAGGCCCGCTCTT
>CAYQDH010000008.1:23822-28322 GCA_964416075.1 uncultured Anaerolineales bacterium
GCTCTTCGTGGCACACAGGCTAGCGGCCCTGGAGTGCCGCGGTCCACACTAGGAAACACCACGGATCGCGGGGCTCCAGGCCCGCTCTTCGTGGCACACAGGCTAGCGGCCCTGGAGTGCCGCGGTCCACACTAGGAAGCACCACGGACCGCGGGGCTCTAGGCCCGCCCCTCGTGTCACACAGGCTAGCGGCCCTGGAGTGCCGCGGTCGACACTAGGAAACACCACGGATCGCGGGGCTCCAGGCCCGCTCTTGGGCAACCGATCAATGAGGGGTACCATGCAGATACTGGACGACTGTGTATTACGCCAACACTATGATGTCATCGTCGTGGGCGCGGGCTTGGGCGGCATGGCCGCCGCCAGCCTCTTGGCCAAGCGGGGTCTTTCCGTGTTGGTTATCGAGCAACAGAGCAAGCCGGGCGGCTCTTGCACCTCATTCAAGCGCCAGGGCGTCGTCTTTGACGTGGGCACCGCCATGCTCTATGGTTTTGGCGAAAAGGGGTTCAAGCCGTTTCGCTTTCTGATCAACGAGCTGGAAGAGCCCATCGATATGGTCGCCCACCCCACGTTAGCGCGCATGACCTACGAGGGGCACGAGATCACCTTCTGGCCCGACATAGAGCGCTTCCTGGACGACTTGAGCGACATCTTCCCTGGGGAGCGCGAGGGCCTGCGCTCCTTTTACCGCGACCTGTATGGGATGTATGAGAGGATCGTGATCAAGAGCCAGGTGATCGTGCCGCCCTCAGAGTTCTCCCCCCGGCAGGGCTTGCGCAGTCTGCGGGCCAACGGCCTGCACATTTTCAAGATGCAGAGCTTGCTCTCCACGAGCGTCAAAGACCTGTTGCTGCGTTACTTTCGCGGCCCGGAGATCATCGAGTTCTACGACAAGCTCTGCTCGGCCTACTGCTATTGCACGGCTGAGGAGACCCCCGCTGTCTTGGCGGCGACCATGTTCCTGGATAACCACATCGGCGGCGTCTATTACCCCGCGGGCGGCGCGCAGATGCTGCCCAACAAGATCGAAAAGGCCTTTGAGCGCGACGGCGGGCAGGTGCTCTATCGCCACATGGTCGACGAGATCCTCATCCGCGACAGTTCGGCCCGCGGCCAGGCTCGCGGGCAAGCCTATGGCGTGCGCCTCAGCGACGGGCGGGAGATCCTGGCCGATCGCATAGTGGCCAATGCCACGGTGTGGAACATCTATGGCAAGTTGATCCGGCCGGAGCATATCGCGCCGGAGCGGCTGGCCTGGGCGCAGTCGCTCGTGCCCACCTTCCCTAGCATGGTGCTCTATATGCTGGTCGACCGTGAGGCGTTGCCGGAGAAGATCCTACCCTGGGAGATTTTCATCGAGCACACCGCTGTGATCGATAGCACGGACCTGACGCTGTACGTCAATTCCCTGGTCGACGAAACCCTGGGCCCCCCGGGCAAGCTGGTGGTTGAGGCCATCGCGCCCAACCTGCATCCCTGGCCCGCTCCCGACGATCCCGATTACCGCTCCGAGGCCTATCGCGCCCAGAAAGATCGCGAGGCGGAGCGTATGCTGGAGCAGATCGAGCAGCATTACCCCGGCTATCGCCAGCACATCGACACGCTGATCGTGGGCACCCCCACCACTATCGAGCGCTACCTGCTCAAGAATGGTGGGGCGGTGGGTGGGCCCAAGAACGCCATCGGGCAACAGATGCTCAAGCGCTTGCACGCGCGCAGCGAGTGGGAGAACCTCTACTTTTGCGGCGACTCGACCGTGATGGCCACCGGCGCGCCCGCTACCGCCGTCTCGGGCGTGGGTGCAGCGAACATGGTGCTGCGCGACCTGCACAAGCCGGAATATGACGTGCGCCAGGTTCCCCGGCAATATGTCCATTTCGTCGACCTGCCCTACCGCCGCAAGCCCGTCGGTCCCAGGGACGAGATCAACCTCGACAACGCGCCCTGGGTAGCGGCGCAATGCCAGTGGTGCCAGAAGCCAGCCTGTGCGGCAGAATGCCCCGCTGGCACAGATATCCCCGGCTTTCTGCGGCGCATGGAGGCGGGCAACTATATCGGCGCCGCGCGGCTGCTGCGCGAGCGGAATCCTCTGGCAGAGATCTGTGGCTATGCCTGTGATGCCGGGGAGCAATGCCAGAAGCGCTGCTACCGCAAGAGCTTCGCCGGAGAGCCGGTGCGCATTGCCGAGCTGGAGCGCTGGGCCTGCGAAGCGGCAGGAGAGGCGGGGTGGTTGCAGCCCGACGGTCCGGGTGCGCCCGACGGTCCGGGTGCGCCCGACGGAGCCAAGGGTTCGTGGCGCGCGGCCATCTTGGGCGGTGGCGCAGCAGGGCTTACCTGCGCTTACTATCTCTCTTTGATGGGCTGCCGGATCGATCTCTACGAGAGGGACGACCGCCCGGGCGGCCTGCTATGGCGGATTGCGGAGGGTATATTGCCGCGCGCTGTGTTGGAGCGCAATCTTCAGGGCATCCTGCGAATCGACCGCATCCGCTTTCACGGCCACGTAGAGTTGGGCGGCGCCCTAAAGCTGTCAGAGTTGCTCGCATCATACGACGCGGCCTATCTGGCCATCGAGGAGCCCGGCCCCAGCGATGGCCACATAGCAACAGTGCTGGGGGCGAATTGGCGCGCGCAGGTTGACCCGTCCACAAGGTTGGTGCAGGGCCAGCCGGGGTTCTATGTGGGAGGGGCATTGCTGCAGCCCGCGCAAACCGTGGTACAGGCCGTGGCCGAGGGGCGGCGCACCGCCGTGATGATAGGATCGGGGAGGTAACATGCGTATTACCAAAGTTGAGACTATCCGTGTTCACCGCTTCACCTATGTGAAGGTGGAGACCGATGAGGGGATCACCGGCGTGGGCGAGCTCCACCCGGCGAGCGGCACCGGGGGCACCCCATTCCTGCCCATCGCTGGTGTGCAATATTGCGCCGAGTACCTGGTGGGCCAGGATCCGTCGGCGATCGAGCGCCACTGGCAGCACATGTTCCGCCGCTGCCTCTTTCGGGGCGGGGCCGATGTGATGGCCGCCATCGGGGCCATCGACATGGCCCTGTGGGATATCAAGGGCAAGTGCCTGGGCAAGCCAGTCTACGAGCTGCTGGGCGGGCCAACCCGGAACAAGGTGCGCCTGTTCACCCATGTGGGCGGGCGCAGCCCCGAGGAATTGGCAGAACAGGCGACGGCCTGCGTGGCCGAGGGGTTCACCGCCGTGCGGCTATACCCCTTCGGTAGCTTTGGCAAGGAGGATGCGGAGGATTACGGCCTGGAGGATATGAGCTACGGCGAGATGATCCGCAACGCCGAGGAGCGCGTGGCCGCCGTGCGCGAGGCCGTGGGCCCGGATGTGGATGTGATGATCGACGTGGTCAACCGGCTCACCCCGCCCGAAGCGATCGCCGTAGCCCACGCGCTGGAGCCGTACAACCTCTACTTTTTCGAGGATCCCATCGAGCCGGAGAACATGGATGCCTGGCAATTCGTGGCCGCCAACATGCGCATCCCCGTGGCCATGGGCGAGCGCCTGTACACCATCTACCAGTTCCGCGACCTCTTGAACCACAACGGCGCCGCCTACGTGCGGCCCGATCTATCGCTGGCCGGCGGGATCTCTAACGGGATCAAGATCGCGGCCCTGGCGCAGGCCAGTTACGCGGGGGTGGTGCCCCACAACCCGCTCAGTTGTGTCCTGACGGCTGCCTGTGCGCAATTCGACGCGGCCGTGCACAACGTGCCCGTGCAGGAATACCCCAGGGACGAGTTCAGAGCCCCCAAGCGCGACCTAGTGGTGGAGCCCCTGGCGCGCCAGGGCGGGTACCTGCTCATCCCCAACAAGCCCGGCCTGGGGATCGAGCTCAACGAGGAAGCCTTTACACACTATCCCCCGATCCCTTACGAGCGCCCGCCGCTGATCAGCCCGGACGGCAGCCTCAGGGAGTACTAGTTAGTACGGCGGCCCCATGCGCTCCATGATGGCCGAGAGCTCGCGCTGGTCCTGCTCGTCCATGCGCTCGTTGGAGGGCTCGCGCAGATGTGCGGCCTTGAACACGCCCAGCCGACGTAATACTTCCTTGGAAGCCAGGAGGGGGAATTGCCGCCGGTAAAAGGAGAGGGGCATGAAATGGTCGTAGGCGGCGCGCGCCCCGGCCGGGTCCCCGGCCATATAGAGGTCATAGGCGCGGCTCAGGTCGGCCACGCCAATGCTGCCGGGGATGGCCCCCTGGGCGCCACGGCCCAGGTCATCGAGCAAGAAGCTGCCCCCCGAGAGGATGCGCATCGTCGGGCGCAGCCTCTTAATCTCGCTGATGCGGTGGCCTGCGTCGGCAGCTTCTTCTTTGACATAACATAAATTAGCGTGCATCTCGGCCAAGCGCACCATCTGCGACGGGGCCACGGTGACTTGGGCATCCTGGATCATCACCGGGATGGAGAGGGCTTGGGCGACCGCCCCATAGTGGGCGGCCAACGATTCGGGCGTGGGGTTGCCGAAGAGGGGCGGTGTC
>CAYQDH010000008.1:28332-30748 GCA_964416075.1 uncultured Anaerolineales bacterium
GACTCGGCGTGGCGGCTCAGGTCTACGGCCTCCCCCGTGTTGGTGGCCGAAGTGCCCACGACGACTGGCACTCGTCCCCCGGCGAAGGCGATGGTGCGCTCCGCCAGCCACTTGCGCTCGTTCGCCGTCAGCTTGTGGCACTCGCTCGCGCCGCCCACCGCTGCCAGGCCATGCGTGCCTGCGGCGATGAGATAATCCACCAGGCGACCGAGGTCCTCCTCGTCGATTCGTCCCTGGGCATCGAACGGGGTGTAGACGATGGGGAAGATACCACGCAGATCGGGCGCCGAGTTGCTCATAGAGCCTCCTTCACGGTAAGCCTACCCAGGCCATACTCCGAAAGCGTTCTCTTGCCTACTCTGAGATCCACAATGGGCGATCGTTGCGTGGCTGCGGCGGGCGGTTGTTGCCACTATAGAGCGCGCAAAAGGCGGCGAGCTGCGCTGGCGAGATCTCGATCGGCTCGGCTAGCATAATCCAATGCACCCCTTCAGTGCCCGGGGGTGTGGTGAGCGAGCCCTCATAGCGGTAGGCGCGGCGGCTGGTGGGCAGCAGCACCTCGGGGTGCACCACGATCTCTTCTGCGGTGTAGCTCTCACCCTCGTGCTGGGGCATATGCTCCCAAAGGGCCGCCAACCCGGCATGGTGGCGCCCCCGCTGCATGAACACGCCCACCACCGCCAACTCGCCCTGGGCGCTCGCGTGTACCAGGTGAGCCTCCATATCGTAATAGCGGCCCGCCACCGTGTGTTCCGAGGGGGCATGAAAATGGAACTGACGCAAAGCATAGCGCTGTCCGTCCAGCTCGATGAAACTAGATTCGTCGCACTCTACCTGGATGGAATGGCCATTGTTGCCAACGCACAGCCTGACCTCGCCATAGCGAAAGGCCACCGGCGCCAGCGCCGCTGGCTGGGCGTCTGCGAGGTCGATGGGCGACTGGGCATGGCCGAGCGAGCACAGCGCAAACTCGGGGCACAGCTCGCCCCAGTGCTCGGGGCCGATATCGCCCGAATAGCCCCAATGGGGGGTGGAATGGTGGTCGTGATGTTGATTACTTGTCATATGTTCGACTCCTAACGCTTGTCCATATCACGTAGAGACCAAGAGATTATAGCGCATGAGCCTCTGGAGAACCAGGCTCCCAAATAGGATAGCGACGCGTTCCCCGCTTGACAGCAGCGGCGGCCGGGGGTTATAGTTGTGGCTAGGTTAGTCTGGGCAGTAAAGGAGATCCACCTGTGGGCACGACCGTTTTGATGGGCGGCAACGAGTTCCGCCCCTCCTGTCGCAGCATGGACGAGCTGCTCCTGCAGCGCAGCGCCAAGACCCGGCCAAACTTGGTTATCCTCCCCACGGCAGCAGCGCATGAGGATCCCCAGCTTGCCGTCGCGAACGGCATGCGCTATTTCCAAGCCTTGGGTGCGCATACTAGCGCCGCAATGGTCGTGACGCGGCAGGATGCGGACAATCCAGGGATCATCGAGCCCATCCGGCACGCCGATATCATCTACTTGACCGGTGGGAACCCTACATACCTGCTCAATACCTTGAGGGACAGTGCCGCGTGGGCCGCCATCTTGGAGCGATGGCGTGAGGGGGCGATGGTTATCGGCTCCAGCGCCGGGGCCATGGTCATGGGCGGGCAAATGCAGGCCGGTGGAACCCTTGTTCCCGCGCTGGGCTTGGCTCGCCGCTTGGCCATCTGGCCCCACCATCGGGCCAACAAGGATGCCGCAGCGCCCACCGGGCTGGCTGAGCTGGGCGAGGACCTTATGGCCCTGGGGATCGCGGAGGCCACAGCGTGTTACAGCGTCGATGATATACACTGGCAAGTCATCGGCGTGGGGGCCGTCGTTGCCTACTCGACCACGGACACGCGACTGTACCGCAGCGGCCAGTCCTTCAGGTACGGCGGACCAAGCTAAACCTGTCGTAGCTCCCCGCACGCGCCAGCCAAGCCAATGGGCGCAAGGCTCTGATCAGGGAATCAGAGCGTAACAGCACCCGAGCGCCAAATAGGCAGTTAAGGCTGTACACACTTGACAAAGCATCCTGTGTAACACTATAGTACACAAAACGCTGAGGCACTAGCGGCCATCGTACACTAGCCAGCGCTCCAGGGTAAGCATTCTGCCGGGTCCGGCCACGTACCAGCCGCAGACCCGGACCTCGCTCTACCACCCTAGAGTCCCCAGCTATTCAGGAGGGCCTCGCAGGCACACAGCAGGCTCTCCCACAGGTCATCGTGTGAGCCGAGCTTGAGACCGGAGCTCTTGCAGAACTCAGTCCCATGCTGGATCGGGACGCCCTCTCTCTCCAGGAGGTACTGTGCCCACTTGGCCTGCGCCCGGCGCACCGTGATCATGATCTCGCCGAAGACAATCATCTTGCCCCACACCCTGATGCCGTGCGT
>CAYQDH010000009.1:0-16250 GCA_964416075.1 uncultured Anaerolineales bacterium
AGTGATGGACGCGCTCCATTTCTTGTTTCATAAACAGGCCCCCGGATACCGGGGGCCTGTTGCGCTATCCATGAGCAAGGGCTCTCGATCAGGCGGGTGGTCTCTCCAAATCCATTTCGCTGTAGGCAGCAAGGTCGGCATCATCAATGAGGGCCACTTTCCGGGCAAAGATCAAGTATCCGGTATGGCCCACCATGAGGTCTTGTGGTCGCAGTCTAGCCGGCACGGGCTTGTAGTAGCGCATCAGTATTTCGAGCACCTCAATCGAGGCAAAAGGATGGCGGGACATCTCCCCCAGAAGATCTGACACCTGGTTTGTGGTGGGAACCAGTGCACCAAAGAACGCGCCATCACCAAGCGCATCTAGAGCTTGCGGGATATAGTCTTGAGGCTCTCTCACGTCCAGGAATAGGGCATCCACACCTGTCTCGGTAAATCCCTGACCGATATCCCTTTGTATCAACTGCACACGATCCAGCAGGCCGACTAATTCGATGTTACGCCGAGCGAGGTTGAGCATGTCCTCGCGCAACTCATAGGAGTAGACCAGCCCGTCGGGCTGGAGGGCGTGAGCCAGCGCTATGGTGAGGACACCACTGCCAGTGCCCGCCTCGATGACGCGTTTGCCCGGGCCCAGGTCGAGCTTGAGAAGAATTTGGCCTATCTCTTTGGGATAGATAATCTGTGACCCACGCTTGATGCTCATAAGAAGGTCATGAAGGGATGGCTGGAGCACCACAAAGGGGCGTTGCAGATGCGATAGCACTTCACGACCCAAGGGACTGTCGATGAGGTCGTCGTGGTCGATGATACCCTGATGGGTGTGAAAACGGTCACCCGGTAACAGACGCACAAGATACCGTTTGTGATCTCGAGAGATGAGAAGCACCAGATCGTTGGCGCGGGCTAGCTTCAAATTGGCCTCTAGGGTTTGGGTTCGGGGCTAATTGGCCGTAAACATGCGACCGAGAAAATCTTCGACTTCCTGCAGAGCAGCTTGAAGCTCTCTACCCGATGCAAGAGCTAGTTCCCCAGCCAGGAATTCCTTTCCCTGGTCGAAGAGCTGGCGGTCGATGGTTCCTAATGGTCGGCGTGAGTTCATATAGAAGAGCATACGCACGACATCAGCCACCTCAGGATACCGTCCCGACTTGAGCTTCTCTCGCATGCCGGTCTGGCGGGCACGAAGGTCCGACAGAATGTCGCCTTCCACGGGCATGGTAGCGCAATTCTGTAGATCGTTGCGCAGCTTGTTTTCTTCGCCTACATCACGTAAGCCGATCGACTGTGCCTGTTGGACTGGTACAAGGAGCTTCATCGATCTAGCCATGGTGTCGATCACATAGTAATAGTGGGTGGCGTCACTGATGTTCTTCTGCTGAATGCCCACAATGATGCCTGCACCGTAACAGGGATGAACCACCTTGCTACCAATGACATAGTTGTTCACAGTGTTGTCCTCCGATCACTAGCCAGACAGTGCGTTCGTTCGGTCTGTTCGCCTTGCTATCCGCACACTAGTGGCCTAGAAGCGCGCTGGTTGGTAGCCAGATCATGCTTGGATCGACCACTCTGGATCGCGCGCACCCAGTCACAGCTTTGGTCCTCGGAAG
Organism: uncultured Anaerolineales bacterium; assembly: GCA_964416075.1. Taxonomy (GTDB): domain Bacteria; phylum Chloroflexota; class Anaerolineae; order UBA1429; family UBA1429; genus CAYQDH01. The sequence goes on from CAYQDH010000009.1 coordinate 1,614, forward strand.
CATGTAATAAGGTGCGTGGGGATGAACATTTGCACACTGTCGTCCCGTCGTTGCACTTGTATTATACCACGAGATACCACAGGACCAATTCCGTCCGATATGCGCTTGGTAGGCACTCATAGGCCTGGGCCACCCTGGCGCCTTGTCGCCGAGTTTGACACGGTCTCTAATTGCGCCTATCCTGATTTATTCCAGTAATTGGCGAGTATAGTGCGTGGGCGTTGCCTACTCCCACTCGAGATTGTGGGGAGCTGGGCCTGAATGGTTAGTGGTGTGTGGGCTTGTTAGCCCATTAGCAAGGATGGTGTGACTTGTTTTTCGATCAAGCGGCGATTGCTGTACAGGGTGGGGATGGCGGAAACGGTTGTGTAAGCTTCCGCCGGGAAAAGTTCGTGCGCTTTGGCGGCCCAGACGGGGGAAACGGGGGAAGGGGAGGTAGTGTCTATCTTCGTGTTAACCCGCAACTCAATACTCTGGTGGCCTTTAACAAGCGACGCCGCTTTATGGCTGAGGATGGCGGCCACGGCCAGGGCCAAGGCATGCAGGGGCGGACGGGTGTAGATCTCTATGTGGATGTTCCTCCTGGGACAGTGGCCCGCGACAGGGCTACCGATGCCGTGCTAGGGGACCTGACAAGTGATGGACAGGTCCTTCTGGTTGCTCCAGGGGGCCGAGGAGGGCGAGGCAACCAGGTCTTCAAGTCTTCCACACATCAGACACCTCGTTTTGCGGAGCGGGGGCAGCCAGGCGTAAAGCGCGATCTAGTCCTGGAGCTCAAACTGATTGCCGATGTTGGCCTATTGGGGAAGCCGAATGCTGGCAAGTCCACCCTCTTGGGTGCAGTCAGCGCAGCCAAGCCCAAGGTCGCCGACTATGCCTTTACCACCTTGAGCCCGAGTCTGGGCGTGGTGGAGATCGGTAATCGAGCGTTCGTCATGGCAGATATCCCCGGCCTCATCGAGGGAGCCCACGAAGGCGCCGGCCTCGGGCTCGAATTCCTGCGCCATGTAGAGCGTACACGCCTCCTGTTGCACCTTCTGGACGGGAGCAGCTGCGACCCTATTGCGGACTATCGGGCCATCAACCGGGAGTTGGGCTTGCACAGCGAAAGCTTGGCACGCACACCCCAGGTTGTCGTGGTGAACAAAATCGATCAACCTGAGGCTCGCTCGAGAGCGCAGGGAGTACAAGATGCGCTCGCCGATGAGGTGGGGCAGGTCCATGCAGTTTCCGCGCTCACGGGAGAGGGGGTGCCCGAACTCTTGAGTGCAATAGCAGACCGGCTGGCACAACTGCCCCACGATGCGCCGCCCGCCGAGCTCTATGTCTTTCGGCCATCTCGTCGTGAGAGCAACGCTTTTGAGGTGGTGCGTGAAGGACCGGGGTTGTTCAGGGTTAAGGGCGAGGAGATAGAGCGACTCGCAATCATGACAGATTGGTCGAACCATGAGGCCATGGAGCGCTTTGAGCGCATGCTACAGGCCCGAGGAATCTCGGCCAGCCTGGAAGATGCAGGAGTGCAACTAGGTGATATGGTTTCGATAGGCGAGATCGAACTCGAATGGCGATAGGTGCGATGTGAAGGAGCGATGGCCAGTTAAGGGGCGCCTTGGCATCCTCGGAGGCACATTTGACCCGATTCATATCGGTCACCTGATTATGGCTGAGGAGGTGCGGGCGCGACTCTCGTTGCAACAGGTTGTTTTTGTGCCAGCCCAAGTGTCGCCACTCAAGCTTGGGGATTCCTCGGCACCACCCGAGCGACGGCTGAGGATGGTTGAGTTGGCTATACGAGACAATCCGCACTTTGCTGTATCCCGTATCGACCTTGATCGCCAAGGGCCATCGTTTACGGTGGACACACTGAGGGCCATCAGGGGGGCCTGCGGTGCGGACGTGGAATTGTTCTTTATCCTGGGGACCGACTCTCTAGGCTCTCTCAAGGCCTGGCGCAGTCCCCAGGACATCCTTCGTTTGGCACGCTTGGTGGCCGTGAGCAGGCCAAGCTACCTTGTGGATGTGCGGGCACTGGAGCGGGATTTGCCGGGCATCTCGAAGGTGACCGATCTCGTGACCACGGTAGAGATCGGTGTTTCGTCTACGGACATCCGCGCTCGTGTCGCTCAAGGCTTGTCTATTCGATACTTGGTACCTACAGCGGTAGAGACCTACCTCCGAGAGCATCAGCTATATGGCTGAGGGGGCACCCATCTGTTGGTTGCAGTGCTCCGTTTTTTCTGTGCATAGCGTGTCACTCTAGTGTCGGCCAAGGTAGATGTCCTTCGTCTTGAAGCAAAAACAAACTGTATGTGGAAAATCGAAAAAAGATCAAGATATTGCCATCTGCCTGGTGGGCCAAGTATTTGCCGTTTTAATGGGATATTATTCAGTTATGAGTTATTGTTTGGGTGGGATAGGTTCTTGGCCTGAGTGTTAGGGTCTTGGCAAAACAGCCCGAGTGAGGTATACTTGTGGTAAATAGTGGGGAAATGTGGTAGAAATAAGAAGCTTGACTCCCATGCTGGAGGGGGTCATTCTACCACACGATCGTAAAAGTGCTGGGGGAGAAGGCAACCAAGCATGTTCCTGGGCCAGTATTCGCATGCGCTGGATAGCAAAGGCCGCCTTACCATTCCTGCTCGCTTTCGCGAAGAGCTGGATGGTGGCCTGGTAATGACCCAAGGATACGAGCCCTGCCTCCTCGTATACCCTCAAGCGTCCTGGATGTCTCTGGCCCAAAAGGTGGCTCAGATGTCTGTGGCGAGTTCCACGGCTCGTTCATATGCCCGCTTGATCTTTGGCAATGCTTTCGAAGCCATACCTGACAAAATGGGACGGATCCTAGTCCCCACGGTTCTGCGCGACTATGCTGGTATCCAGGAGGAAGCCATTGTGGTGGGCGCCAACCTGTATGTCGAGGTCTGGAGCCCGACACGATGGCGCGAGACCATGGAACATGACAACCGGAACTTGCCCAATATCCTGGCCGAAGTGGCCCACATGGGTATCTAACGATGGCCCCAGATAGCCGAGAGGAGCAGCCGAATCTTTCGCTGGATGCCCCTGCCGCTCATCCCTTGGCGCAACATACCCCAGTCCTCTTCGAAGAAGCCATGTTCTGGATTGACCCTCACCCGGGTGGGCGTTTCATCGATGCCACTGTAGGCTTGGGTGGACATTCGGCGGGGCTCCTGGATCTATCTGCGCCCGACGGCCGCCTTCTCGCATTGGATACGGACGTTCAGGCGTTGGATTTTGCCCGACAGAGACTAGCCCTCTGCGGGGACCGCGTGGTATTTGTGCACGCGCGTTTCACCGAGCTGGCGGTGATTGCCAGAGCCCATGGATTTGCCGAGGCTAACGGAATCCTGCTCGATCTAGGGGTTTCTTCATTGCAGCTCAATGACCCGGGCCGGGGCTTCTCGTTTCAGAAGGATGGGCCGCTGGATATGCGAATGAACCCTCATGCGGGTATCACAGCAGAGGAGATCGTAAACACCTGGTCAGAACAGGAGTTAGCACGCATTATCTTCCTCTATGGTGAAGAGCCACACGCCCGCAGGTTGGCGAGGGCCATTTGCCAACACCGGCCATTGTGGCGCACGCAGGAACTAGCCGGGGTGGTTGCGTCGGTAGTCGGTTTTCATGGCAAGATACACCCCGCAACACGAACGTTTCAAGCCCTACGCATTGCCGTGAATGAGGAACTTGCCGCGCTTGAGCAAGTGCTTCCACAATCGGTGGAGTTGCTGGCGCCCAACGGCCGCCTCGCTGTCATCTCGTTTCATTCATTGGAGGATCGCATCGTGAAGCAGTTCATGGCGTGTGAGTCCACGGACTGCATTTGTCCGCCCAAGATGCCCCAATGCACGTGTGGGCATGTTGCGGTTCTTGAACGCCTGACCAAGAAGCCAGTGCGCCCGACGCCGGAGGAGGTGCTAAGCAATCCCCGCAGTCGCAGCGCGCGCTTGAGGGTTGCGCGACGTCTGGTACCCGACGGAGAAGGCGGCAACGCCGAGCACATGGCTCGTTCCTACCGACGCGCGAACCCGAGGTCACGATCATGACTCAGCGGCGAGATCGACCATCACTCGTCTACCCTCAGCGTTTCAATGTAAAGGCTGGCTTGCCACACCTCGAGGTCCGCTCCATCGTTTTTTTTGCCAGCCTACTTGTTGTGGTTGGTCTGGCGGGGTGGCTTTATTTGCATCAAGCCAGTGAGGTAGCGGCTAGTGTACAACAGATCCGCAGGATCCAGGACGAAAACAGGGTTCTGCAGCAGCAGATTCTGGCTCTGCAGGCCGATGTGGCGATGCTCGGATCGTTGAAGCACATTCAGGAACTGGGGACACGCCAGGGCTATGTGGCGCCACAGTTATCAGACTCCACTAGCTACCTTGTGTTGCCCTACCAGCCGGATGACACGGTAACAGCACATGAAGAAGGCGAGAAAGCCGAGGCTCAAGAGCCGGCCTCGCCCGAGGCTGTCGAAGGCGCCAAAGGATTGGGCGAAAAGCTCTTGGACCAGCTCATGGCATGGATGCGTTCGTCGGCTAGATGAAGTATAGCAGGGCACAAAGCGGTTTAGCGATAGTCAAGTAGTGTTGTAAGGATAGTGATCATATGTCATCTTTGCCGCAGCTCTCGGGTAGACACAGACGAATGGTGTGGCTCGGGATGGTCTGGCTGGGGTGTGGCCTGATCATAGTGGCTCGCCTGGCGTGGTGGCAGCTGTTCCCTCAACCCGACTTACGCCTCTACGGCCAGCCCGGCACCGCGGGTGTACAGCCAATCTCCGCAATTCGGGGCGATATCTTGGACTCCAATGGCCACTATCTGGCCGTGTCAACGATAGGGTACAAAGTCGGAGTCTCCCCCGATCTGTTGTCCGACGAAGAGCGAGAGTCTTTGGCGCCCCTGGTAGCAGACCTTCTTGGCCTGAATCAAGATCATGTGCGAGATGCCCTGGAAACTGAGGGACAGGCCTATGTTGCACTAGATACGACCAAGTTTTACCCCTTCGAACAAGCTCACCAGCTTGCCGCCTTGTCTCCTGGTGCTTTTGTCCTAGAGCCCCAGTATGTGCGCGAATACCCGGATGACGCCTTGGCGGCATCGCTATTGGGATTTGTGAGCGCTTGGCGGGAGGAAGGTAACTATGGTGTCGAGCAGTACTATGAGCCCGAACTCAAGGGCGTCGACGGAACATGGCAAGGTTTGGACGATGCCTGGGGCGTTCAGATGCCCTTGAGTGCCGATGGTTACCAAGCCCCCAAAGATGGGCTTGATCTTACGCTGACCCTGGATCGCAATATCCAGGCTATGGCGGAAACAATACTACGAGAGGGGATCGAGGAGAACAAGGGAAGCGCGGGCAATATTATCGTGCTGAATCCCAACACGGGCGCAATCCTGGCTATGGCGAACTGGCCGACCTACAGCCCGCGCGAGTATGGCTTGGTCGAGAGCAAGGATCAGTATGTGAACACGGCGATCAGTTGGGCTTACGAGCCGGGCTCTGTGTTCAAACCCCTAACCCTCGCCGCCGCTCTGGAAGCTCGCGTTATTCGGCCAGATGATACCTATGATGATCGTGGCGAGATCATCGTTGGCCAACAGCGTATTCTGAATTCGGACAAGCAAGCCCACGGACGAACGACCATGACAGAGCTGCTCGCCTACTCGCGGAATGTGGGGGCAGCTCATGTAGCTACCCTATTGGGCCCCACGCGCTTCTTTGAGATGATTCGACGCTTTGGCTTTTCGGAGACTACAGGTGTCGACCTGGCCCTTGAGGTTCCCGGGAGCATGCGCGTCCCCGGCAGCTCGTTGTGGCACATGTCTGACCTGGGCACAAACTCTTTCGGTCAAGGTATCCTCGTCACACCACTACAGGTTGTGGTGGCCTATGGCGCGCTGGCCAACGACGGAAACCTCATGCGGCCTTTCGCCGTTTCCCAAGTGGGTACTGGCGAGGATCTGGTCGTTCACAAGCCGGTGCGAGTGCGCCGAGTGATATCTTTGGAGACGTCACAGCAGATCACGGAAATGATGGCAGATGCCGTGGAGTTGGCGCTGCCAGAGCCGCTAGTCCCGGGCTACAGGTTCGCCGCCAAATCGGGAACCTCGCAGATTGTGGAGCAGGAAAGCTATCAAGATAAGGATGTGGTGGCATCGTTCGTTGGCTATGGACCCTTGCCTGATCCCCGCTTTGTCATCCTGGTCAAGTACGACAAGCCTCGGGAAGGATACTGGGGGTCAGAAGTGGCCGCGCCTGCTTTCGGCAGGTTGGCTCAATACCTGGTTCGCTACTATGGCATCGCTCCCGCACAACAGGCTCGCACGGGTTTGTCGAGGTGATCGGCTGTGTATACGCTGGCTGACATCATCCAGGTCCTGGCGCCGGACATGGTCGCCGGAGGCGCAGATAATAGCCCTATCGAGGGGGTTTGCATCGATTCGCGCCAGATGAAGCCGGGCATGCTGTTTGTGGCGTTACGCGGGGAGCGGGTCGATGGTCACTGTTTTGTGGGGCAAGCCTTCGAGGCCGGTGCTGCCGCGGCCTTGGTGGAATGCCCCATAGCTGGCTTTGCACTGATTGACACCGTGGAAAAGGTGGCTGTGACACATGCGATGCCGCCGGTGGTAGTGCGTGTCCCTAACACGCTGCAGGCTCTGCAAAGGCTTGCCCATGCTCGAAGAATGGAGCACCGTGACCTGCGTGTGGTGGGTATCACCGGCAGCGTAGGTAAGACGACCACCAAAGAGGCTGTTGCTGCCGTTCTATCACAGCGCTACCGGACTCTAAAGAGCGAAGGCAACCAGAACAATGAGATTGGGTTACCGCTCACGCTCATGGGTCTAGGCGCCGTGCACCAATATGCCGTGCTGGAGATGGGAATGTACAACCTCGGCGAGATCAAGACTCTGTGCGACATCGCCGAGCCCCAGATTGGCGTGGTGACGAATGTGGCTCCGATTCACCTGGAGCGGTTGGGTACCCTCGATCGGATTGCCCAAGCCAAAGCAGAGCTAGTGCAGGCTCTGCCCGAAGAAGGTGTCGCAATCCTCAACGGAGACGACCCACGTGTCCTGGAATTGAGAAGCCAAACCAGGGCTTCCAGTATCACGTTTGGGTTTGGCAAAGATAACATGGTTCAGGCTCGCGATATCACCAGCTATGGTCTCGATGGCACTGCCTGGACTGCACACATTTCGGTCTCTACGCTATTCCGACGCGAAGGATTCCCGGAGGTAGAAACATCTTACCCGCTACGCCTGACCACCGTCGGCAAACAAAGCATCGCAGCTGCCCTGGCTGCCGTGGCAGTTGGCTTGGCGGAAGGGTTAGATTGGCCAGAAATTGCATGTGGCCTGTTGGGCCAGGGTCATGGGCTTAGGCTGATTCCCAAGCCAGGGGTGGGCGGCTCAACTCTGCTCGATGATAGCTACAACGCTGGCCCTGCCTCGGTGATGGCTGCCCTTGAGTTGCTTGCTGAGCTACCGGGCAGGCGCCTGGCAGTTCTAGGCGATATGATGGAACTGGGGTCGGAAGAATACAATGGGCATGTGCAGGTCGGTCAGCGTTGCGCACAGGTACTTGATGTACTTGTAAGCGTTGGGACGCGTGGAAGATGGATCGCGCAGTCCGCGCTCGAAGCTGGAATGGCCTCCGAGGCCGTGTACATCACCAACAGCAATTCAGCAGCTGTCGAGGTTCTTTCAGGGACTCTGGGGCAAGGGGACGTTTTGCTCATCAAAGGGTCCCGTAGTATGGGCATGGAGTCGATAGTGAATGCTCTGATGGAGCTACGATCGTGACACTCCCGTTGTTGCTTGCCGCAGTCACGTTCCTGTTCATGGTGCCCTGGGGTGATTGGGCCGTGCGCGAGCTTCTGCGACGCGGCATCGGGAAGCGCATTCGCACGGATGGCCCTTCATCGCACCTCAACAAGGCCGGAACAGCCACAATGGGAGGTTTGTACATCCTGGTGGGTGTCGGTGTGGTGGTGCTTGCGCTGGCGCTGGCAGGCTATACAAGACTGCTTGTACCCTTGTTGGCGATGGTGGCCTTTGGTGTGCTGGGCGCTTATGATGATTTGCAGGGGCTCAAAGACGTCACGGGCGTCGGTTGGCTGGCGCGCTTCAAGTTTGCGTGGCAGTGGCTCGTTGCCTTGGCCGTGGCGGTAGTGATGTTTTTCACCGGCAGCGATCACACCAGCCTAGTCCCCGGTTCTGGTCTAGTTTTTGATATGGGCTTTTGGTACATTCCCGTGGCGGCTCTTTTTCTTGTGGGATGGTCCAATGCCGTGAACATCACCGATGGATTGGATGGCTTGGCGGGGGGAACCGCGGCGGTCGCCTTTGGGACGTATGGCTTGATCTGCGCCCTGTCCAGGCAGCTCGACCTTGCGCTTTATTGTGGGGTCATGGTGGGGGCGTTGTTGGCTTTCTTGTGGTTCAATGTGCACCCAGCACGGATGTTTATGGGCGATGTAGGCTCGGAGTCATTGGGCGCAGGCTTGGCCGCCATAGCGATTCTGTCGAGGCATTGGATACTGTTACTTTTGGTGGGCCTGGTCTTTGCACTGGAGGCCTGTTCGGTGGCTCTGCAAGTGAGTTACTTCAAGTACACGCGGCGCAAATATGGGGAGGGTAGACGGATCCTGCGCATGGCGCCTTTGCATCACCACTATGAGCTCAAGGGCTGGAGTGAGGTGCAGACTACGTTGCGCTTCTGGATCGTAGCGCTTGTGGCCGGCGCGTTGGCAGCTGTTCTGGGACTGTTAGGACTATGATTTCTTCTCAGGACCTTGGCGGACTTGACGTGGCTATCGTGGGCGCAGCTCGAGAAGGCGCGGCCTGTGCGCGATACCTTGTGCAATGCGGAGCACGTGTTACCTTGCACGATGCCAAGCCCCAAACCGCTTTGGCCAAGGACCTTACAGAGCTCCAGGCATTCGGCCTGCGCCTGGCCTTAGGATGGATTCCGCCTGATCTCCTGGACGTCGATGTCCTGTTCCTGAGTCCGGGGGTGCCCCCCTCGGCGCCGTTAGTGCAACAAGCTCGGCAACGAGGGTTGCCGATCAGCAGCGAACCCAGGCTGTTCACCCAGTCCTGCGCGGTGCCCATTGTGGGTATCACGGGATCCAGCGGCAAGACCACGACGACGAGCCTAACGGGCAGGATGTACGAGGCGGCTGGGCAAATCACCTGGGTTGGAGGCAACATTGGCGTTCCGCTTACGGAGCGCTTGCTCAAGCCGGAGAGGCCCGATGTCGCCGTGATGGAGTTGTCCAGCTTTCAGCTCGAGCTGTTTTCGCCGGATTACCAGGCTGCTGATGTGGAGGGGCGCCGTTCGGCTGCCTCCCGGGTGATCTCCGTGCAAGGCTGGAGCCCCACCATCGCAGGCGTAACGAACATCACGCCAAACCACCTGGACCGACATGTGTCGATGGACGATTACGTGCAGGCCAAGTCGAATATTGTAGCCTTCCAAACCCCTCGGGACATCGCCGTTCTGAATCTGGATAGTGCCTTGTGTCGTGGCTTGGCCGACAGGACGCCGGGGAGGGTGCTGCACTTTAGCTTGACGCAGGCGGTACAGGAGGGGGCTTTTCTTCGTGGTGATGCCATGGTTCTGCGGCTCGATGGACAGGAATCACTCCTGGGCTACGTAAGCGAGGTCAAGCTAAGGGGCATACACAACATCACGAACATTCTCACTGCCTCTTGTTGTGCCATGGCAGGGGGGGTGAAACCTGATGCAGTGCGCCAAGTGGCCACAACCTTTGAGGGTGTTCCGCACCGTCTGGAGCTAGTACGCGTGTGGCGAGGTGTATCCTTTATCAATGACTCAATTGCTACTTCCCCAGAAAGGGCCATCGCAGCGCTTAGCGCTTACGATGAGTCACTTGTTCTCCTGGCGGGAGGTCGAGATAAGCACTTGTGCTGGGATGCGTGGGCAGATCTCGTGTTGGAGCGGGTCCGAGTGGTAATCGCCTTCGGCGAAGCGGTTCCGATCATCGAAAACGCGCTATCGGCAGCGCACACGCGCCGAGTAGATGGAACAACAAGTACGGTGGTTCGGGTTGTCAACTCACTGGAGGATGCTGTGTTGATGGCCGCTAAGCTGGTACGATCGGGTGAGGTGGTGTTGCTCTCTCCGGGAGGAACGAGCTTTGACGCATTTGACGACTTTGAGGCACGCGGACAGACATTCCGTGATCTAGTGGCCGCATTGGAATAGACCCAAACGCAGTGAGAGGTCGGCAGACTATGTTCAGCGGACGCAAAGCCAGAATCGTATTCCGAGCGGATTGGATGCTCTTGGCCATCATGCTGGTACTGCTACTTATTGGCTTGATCATGATTTATAGCGCTTCCTATCACTTTGCACTTTACGACGGCTTTCTATATGAAAGACCCGCCTATTTCTTGCAGCGGCAGATCGTCTTTGCCTTCATCGGATTTCTATGTCTCATCGTGTTTTCATTTCTCGACTATCACGTATATGTCACAAAGGCAACAAGGATTCTCTTGCTGACCCTGGGCGTTCTGTTTTTCATGGCGTTCTTTGGCCGGTGGATTGGCAAAGGATTAGGTGGTCTCAGCTCTGTGCAGCCTTCGGAGATTGCCAAGATAGGAGCCATCATCTACATGGCCGTATGGTTGGCTACCAAGGGAGACCAGGTCCGCAGCCTGAAATTCGGCATTGTCCCTTTTGCCACGATTCTTGGATTGGTCGCTGGGCTGATCGTTGCTCAGCCCAACTTTTCGACTGCTCTCCTTCTGGTGGCTACTGCGATCGCCATGCTTGTGGTAGCTGGGGCTGATACCAAGCAGTTGCTTCTCATGTTTTTCATCGGTGGCATAGTGGTGATTGCTGTTGCACTGGCCGCCCAGTACCGAAACGATCGCATCGCTCAGTGGTTCCGAGGCCCGCTGTCAGATCCTCAAGGAAAGGGATACCAGGTGGTACAGGCTCTGATTGCCCTGAACAAAGGCGGTTGGTTTGGTGTAGGCTTGGGGCAAAGCGGGCAAAAAGAATCCATATTCGCTCCTCACACCGATGGTATGCTCGCGATCATCGGAGAGGAATTGGGCATTATGGGTCCGTTACTGATCATAACTCTCTACGCGCTCTTCGCATGGCGTGGATTGAGGATTGCATGGCATGCCTCCGATACGTATGGCATGCTGCTGGCGGTAGGGCTGGTAGCCTGGATCGTCTTCCAAGCCATACTACACATGGGTGTTATCACCGCCAGTGTGCCTTTCACTGGTACAGTTTTACCTTTTGTTAGCTATGGTGGGTCCTCCTTGGTGAGCGGATTGATCGCTGTTGGGATCCTACTGAACATCTCACGTACGGGACAGGCTAGCGAACAAGGGCGTGACGCATGAGATTGCTGGTTACCGGAGGGGGCACGGGAGGACACGTATATCCCGCTCTCGCGGTGATCGATGCCTTGGCTAGTGATGTCGATCGGGCGATATCTGGCCACGAGGTGGCTTGGGTGGGCACCGTTGCTGGTGTAGAGCGGCAACTGGTGTCGGAGAAGGGGGTGCCTTTCTACGTGGTCTCTGCCGGGGCTCTGCGGGGTATGAACCCTTTGGTGGCCATCCGCAGCCTACTTGAGATTTTCTCCGGTTACCGGCAGGCACGAGCGTTGGTTCGTTCCTGGAGGCCCGATGTTGTGTTGTCTACAGGGGGCTATGTCTCAGTGCCATTGGTATTGGCCGCCCATGCGCTAGGCCGCCCAGTGATGATCTACCTACCAGACATAGAGCCGGGGCTGGCGGTGAGGTTCTTGTCTCTATTTGCGCAACGGGTGGCTGTATCCTTTCCTGAAACAGCACGTTGGTTTCCACCCCATAAGGTGTTCACCAGTGGCTACCCGGTTCGCCCTGCTTTTTATACTACGGATAGAACCGCTGCTCGTCGAGCATTGGGTTTGTCAACCGGGCGTGAAGTGCTGTTGGTTTTTGGGGGCAGCCGGGGGGCACATTCGATCAATCGAGCTGTGGAGGACAATCTTACATCCTTGCTTGACATAGCTGAAGTGATACACATCTCGGGGTATGCGGACCATGACGCACTTGCGGCCCTACGGGAGCAATTACCCAAAGCCGTTCGCCCGCGCTACCATCTGCGGGCATATTTGAAGGACGAGATGGTCGATGCTCTGTGTGCTGCGGATCTGGTTGTAGCACGTGCTGGGGCAGCGACTTTGGGGGAGTTTCCCGCGGCGGGTGTTGCGGCTATACTTGTACCTTATCCGTATTCGGGCCAGCATCAGTATGCCAATGCCGAATACCTGGCTCGGAAGGGAGCAGCGGTCGTTATTGGTGACAGCGATTTGGGCAGCCGTTTGATGCCCACAATCCGGGAGTTGCTTGGAGATGAGCAGAAGCGACGATCGATGAGCGTGGCATCTCGGGCTTGTGCGGTCCCCGAGGCTGCCGGCCGGTTGCTTCGCGCTCTTGAGGAATTGTCGGGTCCAGAAAAACGAGAGACAACCCGTGATTAGAAACCCCAATCTGACCCTGAGCCAGACGGTCATACTAGGAGTTATCCTGGTGGTGTTCGCCTACATGGGATTTAGGCGCGGAGCCAACAGGGAGCTCTTTTCTATTGTGGGTATAGTGTTAGGCATTCTGGTGAGCAGGCGTTTGGCCAACATGCTCGCGCCTTGGGTGAACAGGTTTTACCGTCTTGGCCGCTTTGCGCTCTCGGGAGGTCTCTTCAGTGATAACCCCGCTGCAGCCTGGGGGGAAGCGAGCAAGCTGTCCGATCTGGTCAGCACCACTCTGCATCAGCAAGTGCTAGAGCTGGTTACGTTCTTTAGTATTGTGTTTATTTTTTACCTGATAGGTCGAAGGAACATCCCCCTAGCCAAGACGTGGATACTCAAAGTGCTCGGCTTGTTGGCCGGCGCGATCAATGGCTTTGTGATTGCGTACTATCTATCGCCGTACCTACTTAACGTGACGCAGACCACGATTGTGCTTCCAAGCCAGGAGCTGAGGACAACGCTAACGGCAAAAGACAACATCGCTCTAGCATTGTTCGTCTTTGTTGCGGTAATGATTGCGTTTGGATTGTACAATGCGCATGGTTCGAGAAAAAGGTGAGGACGGGAGGATAATGTCTTTGTGACACCCATTGAGGTCTTCTTTGGCGCAATTGTCTTTATCTTTATGATTATAGGCATAGTGCGTGGATTTCTCAGGGAACTGGGTGTTACCCTGGCTCTCGTGTTTCTACTATTCTTCCTCAGCCGCTTTGAGGACCCCATAGATAAGGGATTGGTTAAGGCTATGGATCTGGGAGGGCGTTTGATTGGCAGCGAAAACCAAAAGGCCTTCCAGGCGTGGCTGTTCATTTTCCTGGTAAGCGTCGCTGCTTTTATCTCATACCAAGGTGAGACGTTGGCCTTTGGTGGCAACCCGCCTCATGGGTCCCAAGGAGTCATCTTGGGGGCAATGACGGGCCTACTCAATGGCTACCTGATAGCAGGGACGATCTGGCACTATATGGACAAATTCGACTATCCAATCAAATTCCTCAAGTTTGCCAAGGCAACCCTGAGCCCACTCGCGCTGGAGCTACTTCCTTTTTTGCCGAATCGGTTCCTTGGACAAGAAATCGATCTTCTTTTTGGCCAGAGCCTGTTACTTTTGTTCACCGCCCTCCTATTCTTGGCGAGGGTCATCCGCTAGAGGACTCATGAACCAATTTCGGCTGGGACTGGAAATACAAAGGGTCCATTTCGTGGGAATTGGCGGTATTGGCCTGTCGGCCATCGCCCGTATTCTGGCCGCCTGGGGTTATACCGTTTCCGGGTCGGACTTGAGCACGAGCACGTTGACCCAGGATCTTGGCAAGCTGGGCATCCGTGTATTCGAGGGGCACATTGGCGCGCAGGTTGGGGATGCGGATATGGTCGTTGTCTCATCGGCTGTTCCAGAGACGAACCCAGAGGTGCAAGCCGCTCAAGGGCGAGGGATTCCAGTGGTGAAACGGCATGCTCTCTTGGGACGCATGATGGCACAGAGCTATGGAATTGCGGTGGCCGGCACACATGGGAAGACGACGACCACAGCCATGATCTCCGTGATGCTGGCACGGCTGGGTCTGGAGCCCACTTACATTGTGGGGGGGATTGTTACGGACCTAGGTGCCAATGCCGGTGCGGGCTCTGGGCCCTACTTTGTCGTAGAGGCCGACGAGTATGATCGCACGTTCCTGGGCCTGAGTCCTCGGATTACCGTGGTTACGAATGTCGAGATGGACCATCCCGACTGTTACCATGATCTAGACGATATGCGGTCTGCCTTTGCCACCTATCTGGACCAAGTGACCGAAAATGGCGCAATTATCGCTTGCGCGGACAGTTCCGAGCTAGCTCGTATTCTGCAAGAGCGGCGCCGCCGGGCGCCTGCGGTGGTCACTTATGGATTATCACCCCAGGCAGATCTCGCTATCGAGGCCGTCGAGGCCAACGCGCAAGGGGGCATGGACTGGCGCGTCAGAAAGGGGCGGCAACTCTGGGGAGAGTTCTCGCTAGCGCTGCCGGGCGTACACAATGTGCTTAACGCTACGGCGGCCCTGGCTGTGGCCGAATCGATAGG
>CAYQDH010000009.1:16260-30291 GCA_964416075.1 uncultured Anaerolineales bacterium
GGCGAGCGCAGCAAAGGCGCTGACCGGTTTTCATGGTGTGCAGCGCAGATTCCAGGTCAAAGGACAGTGGCGCGGGATCACCATCGTCGATGACTATGCACACCACCCGACCGAGATCCGCGCCACACTGGCAGCTGCTCGCCTCCGCTATCCTGGGCGGCGTGTCTGGGCAGTGTGGCAGCCACACACGTTCAGTCGAACGGAGGCCCTATTCCAAGAGTTTGTATCCTGCTTTGGCGATGCGGATCGGGTGATAGTGATGGATATCTATGCGGCTCGAGCACGCGAAAAGGCGTCAGTTGAGGCCAAGGATATTGTGTCTGCCATGCACCATGATCAGGCCTACTATGTCGGTTCGATTGATGATGTGGTGGATCGGCTAGGGCGAGAGCTTGAGCAGGGCGATGTCCTGCTTACCCTGAGTGCCGGAGACGGTTATCTGGTGGGTGAACGGTTGATGAACCATGGGTAGGAATGGAACCCTGCGATGAGGCTCGATCGCCTGTACCTCAAGTTGTCCGGACTGGGTCTTGGCTCCCGTGTGCTACGCGATGAGTGTCTAGCCCTACATACTTCTTTCGGTATTGGCGGGCCGGCGGACCTTCTCGTTGTGGCGGACACGATCTCTGAACTGGAGAGCCTGGTGCGGTCGGCCTGGGAGGAGGGTGTTCCCATCCAGGTCCTCGGCGCCGGAACCAATATCCTGGTGTCAGATGCGGGTGTGCGGGGCCTGACTGTAATCAACAACAATGTGGGCTACCAACTGAGTGAAGGTGGCCTGTTGGTTGCCCAATCGGGTACGCTCTTGCGTAGACTGGCCCACGATACGATCAACCTGGGTTGGGGAGGTCTGGAGTGGGCCGTCGGCGTTCCGGGTACGGTCGGGGGTGCGGCGGTGGGGAACGCAGGGGCGTACGGCGGCAGTATGGCAGATCAGGTGCGCTGGGTGGATGTGCTGCTGGCCGATGGGAATCCGCAGCGCCTGGACGTCGATGCTCTGGAGTACGCCTACCGCAGCAGCGCTCTGAAACGCGAGTGCTGCCAGCGCCACCGGCGCATTGTTACCAAGGTGGCTTTGCAGTTGACACTTTCAGATCGAGATCAGCTCCTCCGCACGGCAGAGGCTAATAATGCCCAGCGGGAAGCCCGTACGCCAAAAGGGTGTTGCGCGGGCAGTATCTTCAAGCGAACGCTCCAGTACCCTCCGGGGTTCCTGATCGAGCAAGCCGGCTTGAAGGGGCGCCGCATCGGCGGAGCACAAGTCTCATCCAAGCATGCAAACTTTATTATGAATGTAGATAACGCCACGGCGGCAGATGTCCGCGCCCTCGTCGATCTGGTTCAACAAGAAGTGCTGAGGAGCTTTGGGCAGCGTCTGGAGCCAGAGATCGAGTTTATCGGGCAATGGTCTTGGCCGCCCAATTCGAGAGACTGATGCTGCAGCGGCAGCTGACGAGAGGTTGGTTGGATGGAGCGTAAGAAGATTCGTGTTGCTGTTCTTTTCGGGGGCAAGTCGGGTGAGCATCAAGTATCGCTGGCTTCTGCGCAATCGGTTATGGCAGCGCTTGATCCCACCAAGTACGAGTTGTATCCCATTGGTATCTCCATGTCAGGGCGTTGGATCACGTCGGGGGATCCCATGAAGCTCCTAACCGACGGACCGGACACGCCAGATTCGGAACAGGGGACCGGCCTGGCTATAGCAGGGCGACGGGATCTTGTCCCAGGGATGCAGCAAACGCGCTTTCCTGATGTAGACGTTGTGTTTCCGGTGTTACATGGCACCTTTGGCGAGGATGGCACCGTGCAAGGGCTCCTCGAATTGGCTGACCTAGCCTACGTTGGGGCTGGGGTGTTGGGGTCGGCTCTTGGCCTTGATAAGGCGGCTATGAAGGATGTTTTCAGGGCGCATGGTCTACCCATTGTGGACTCGGCGGTGATCATGCGTCATGTGTGGAGGCAAGCTCGGGAGCAGACTATCGCCGTCGTGGAGGGGCAGTTCTCATACCCGGTGTTCGTCAAGCCCGCGAACCTGGGTTCCAGTGTAGGAATATCCAAGGCTCATGATCAGATGGAACTCGCCGCTGCATTGGACGAGGCGGCACGCTATGACCGCAAGCTGCTGGTGGAAGAAGCGGTTAACGCCCGAGAGATAGAATGTAGCGTGTTGGGGAACGATGATCCCATTGCTTCGGTGGTAGGTGAGGTGGTGCCCTGTCACGAGTTTTACGATTATAGCGCCAAGTACATCGACCAGGGCTCAGAGCTTCATATCCCGGCTGACCTGCCCGAGGTTACGGCCCGTTTGGTCCAGAGCTTGGCCGTCCGCGCCTTTCAAGCGCTTGATTGCGCTGGCATGGCGCGGGCCGATTTCTTTGTGTGTCGAGATACAGGGGATGTATATATCAACGAATTGAATACCATCCCTGGCTTCACCAGCATCAGTATGTATCCGAAGCTCTGGGAAGCCAGTGGTTTGCCATATCCGGACCTCCTTGACCGACTCATTTCTCTGGCCATGGAGCGCTATCAGGACAAGCATGGCTCCCTGACTTATTACAGCCCGGGTGGCTGAGGGCGGAGCAACGATATGCCGGTATCCAGGGTGCGCGGAAACAATAGAAAGCGTTCCAGCTCGCGCATGGGAACTTATAGCCACTCTGTGGCTTTGGCCCCCAAATTGGTGTCGGTACCGAAAAGTCATCAGTATTGGGCCAAGTTGCCTGCAGTGGTTTTGTTGGTAGGCAGTATCTGGCTACTGGCGCTCTTGCACAACAGCTCTCGTTTCACTGTATCGGAGGTCGTCGTGCAAGGCGTTGATCTTATTGACGCGGGTGAGGTTCGCACCGTTGCGGCTGTGGATGGCATGAGTATCTTTCGTGTCCGGACAGGTGATCTAGATCTCCGTTTGCGAGACACGTTTGGGTGTATTGACCATGTGGATATCACCTGTCGTCTCCCCGGCACCGTCTTGATCTCGGTTCGGGAGCGGGAAGCGGCGGTTATCTGGCAGAGCGGGAATCGGAACTGGTGGATAGGCTCTGATGGCAGCGTCTTGGGTACCACGGAGATTGTTGGTAACTTGCCCATCATACGTGACGTAGGCGGCTCCACCGCCGCGCCCAACGAGTATCTTGCGGGAATTCCATGGAAATTGGCTCAGGATATGCTCGTTGCTCTTCCGTCTGTCACGACCTACGACTATGTCAATGGTTTGGGATTGGTGGTCTATGTTACGGATGCCCGATGGCCAGTGTACCTGGGATATGGGGGCAGTGCAGATAGCAAGACGGCTATAATGCAGTCTCTAGTGCAAGAGTTGGTGAGCCAGGGCGTGGATGCCGAATACATTGATCTTCGCAACGAACACAGCCCGATGTATAAGAAGCGTCAATAGGGGAAGGAACTCGCGTGGAGAGAACGATTGTCGGTATCGACGTGGGGACAACCAAGATCTGTACGCTTGTTGGCCAGATCGGAGACAATGGCGTTCTGCGAGTTGTCGGCGTTGGTGTGGTGCCTTCCCGAGGCCTCAAAAAGGGTGTGATCACAGATATCGGCGAGGCAAGTGGAGCCATTGGGGAGTCGATCCGCAGGGCAGAACAGGTTGCAGGCCAATCCATAAGCGAGGCTTATGTCTCGGTGGGGGGAGGCCACATCGCATCACAGAATAGCCGAGGCTTCGTGGCTATCGGCAAAGGGGATCGTCCTGTCGATCGTGATGATGTCGATCGAGCGATGGAGGCAGCGCAGGCGATCGCCGTTCCGCACAACCGGCGCATTATCCATTCCATACCGCGCGAGTTTGCCATCGATGGCCAGAGCGGAATCAAGAATCCGCTGGGTTTGATGGGCTTTCGCCTTGAGGTGGAGTCTCATATCGTAACGGGCGCTTCAACAGCGATCCAGAACTTGATACATTGTCTGGAGGTCAATAACGTAGACGTTGTAAGCCTTATTCTGCAGCCTCTGGCCTCGGCTGCGGCGGTGCTGACAGAAGAGGAAAAGAACTTGGGGGTGGCCTTGGTTGATATGGGAGGTGGAACCACAGATGTAGCGATCTTTGTAGAAGGCAGCATTTGGGAAACGCTTGTCTTGCCGGTGGGAGGGAACCACATCACGAACGATATCGCGTTCGGCTTGCGCACTCCCACGCCGGTGGCTGAGGAAACCAAGGTGCGCTATGGGCACGCGCTGGCTGGCTCAGTCGCTGCGGACGAGATTCTGGAGATAGCGACTTTTGGCGATGATCGGCTGGCCACGATTTCGAGGCGTCAGCTGTGTGAGATCATATCTGCTCGGGTGGAGGAGTTGTTTGAGTTGGTTTCGCGGGAGATCAAGCGTTCCGGATTCGATGGCCTGCTTCCTGCAGGTGTCGTGGTAACCGGTGGTACGGCGAATCTGGCCGGGATTCGTGAGGCCGCCGCCCTGGTCACGCAACTACCAGTGCGAGCCGGTGTGCCTCGCCGGTTGCATGGCTTGGTCGAGACCATTAACAGCCCTGCTTATGCCACGGGCGTAGGCTTGTTACTGTGGGGCTCAAGGGAGCAGGTAGCTATCTCAGATGCCAAGCCGGGAACGTCACTGAAGGGTAATTGGTACCAGCGGTTAAGAGAGTTGATTAGGGTCTTTTTGCCTCGCGTGAGCAACTGAAAGGGGATGGACAGATGGATAATATGGGCGGTTTCGGCAGTGGTGCTCAGATCAAAGTCATCGGCGTGGGCGGAGGCGGGTCGAACGCCGTAGATCGCATGATCGCCGTTGGTGTGCAAGGTGTCGAATTCATCGCACTGAACACAGACGCGCAAGCGCTGGTGAACTCGACGGCTCCCATACGGATGTGCATCGGCGACAAAGTCACCAAGCGGCTTGGTTGCGGCGGCGACCCGAAATTGGGCGAGAAAGCAGCCCAGGAATCCGTAGATGAGATCACGGAACTGCTGCGAGGTACCGATATGGTGTTCGTGACGGCTGGTATGGGCGGCGGGACAGGGACTGGCGGAGCGCCCTTGGTGGCCGAGGTAGGTCGGAGCCTGGGGGCGCTGACCGTTGGCGTGGTGACCAAGCCGTTTAGCTTCGAGGGTTCGCACCGCATGAAAATGGCCCTAGAGGGAATCGACCGTCTTCGCCAGCATGTCGACACTTTGATCGTCATCCCCAATGATCGCCTGCTCCAGGTTGTGGATCGCAGAGCTTCTGTGAAACAAGCGTTTCTGGCAGCTGACGACCTGCTTCGCCAAGGCATCCAGGGTATCTCGGATCTGATCACGGGCACGGGGTTGGTCAACGTTGATTTCAATGATGTGCGCGCTATCATGGGTAATGGTGGATCGGCGCTAATGTCCATCGGGTCAGGTCGTGGCGAGACAGGCGCTGTCGATGCGGCCACGGCAGCGGTGAACAGTCGCTTGCTCGATGTGAGCATCGATGGAGCCAAGGGGGTCCTCTTCAATATCAAGGGCGGAGAGGACATGACCCTGTTTCAGGTCAATGAGGCGGCCGAGATCATCCGGCAGATGGTGGATCCTGAAGCTAATATCATCTTTGGAGCAGCCATCGAAGAGTCGCTGGATGACGAGATCCAGATCACCGTCATTGCCACGGGCTTTGACGGTACTGCCAAGCCGGTCACCCGTTCGCGGCCCGTGGCTGCCAGCGCTCAACCACAGGGCAAGATGATCGAGTTCCCGCTCAAGAGCGCCGAGAAGGATGATCTGGATATCCCCTCTTTCCTACGGCGCTAGGTCCACTCATTGTGCCGGGGGGTGTGGGCGATGAAGTGTCCATTTTGTGGCTCTACAGAATCAAGAGTTATAGACACGAGGGAAGTAGGGGACGGCATTAGGCGCAGGCGGGAATGCCAGAACTGCCAACAGCGCTATACAACCTATGAGCAGGTGGCCAAGGTCACCCTGCTTGTTGTCAAGCGTGATGGTCGACGCGAACCGTTCGACCGCCAAAAGCTGTTTCAGGGTATCTGGACCGCTTGCGCCAAACGTCCCATTCCTGCCGAAGTCATCGAGGATCTGGTAGCGGATATCGAGTCATCCTTGTACGGATTAGGCCAGTCGGAAGTGCCTAGCCGAGCGGTTGGCGAGATGGTGATGGAGCGACTGAAAAAACTCGATGGCGTAGCCTATGTACGTTTTGCTTCGGTATATCGTTCGTTTGCTGACCTTGAGACCCTAAAACGAGAGGTAGACGGCATGCTAGATCGAGGTGCGGCACCCTCCTCCAGCCCGTGATGTGCTGGGTTCCCTACCCAAGGTCGGAGCGACTGGGTGCGATGACCATTGTCGGCCCTTTTTGACAATTCGTGTACACGTAATATAATGAGAGGCTGCTAGCTTCACAGGCTGGAGAGCCTCTTTTTGCTTTTCTCTATTTTGAGGCTCAAGATTACAGACGGAGCAGCCAGGCGGCGAATGATGGGAGCTTCGTAGGCCGCCGATGCACGTGGATTTCTCAATCATATCTCCCACCAGACTCGACCTCGGTAGCTAGTTTGACCTTCGGACTATGAAATGTCTTGTTCAACATATTGGCGTTGGCTGACGTCTGGCTCGAGTCCATGTTTTCTGTAAGGAGAGTGGCGACATATGGCAACTTCGGGAATGGTGTCTATGACATCGCGCAAGACCGCAATGGGGAAAAGCCGTAAGACGTATGCCCGCATCCCTGACGTTTTGCCGATTCCCGATCTCATCAAGATGCAACTGGAATCGTACGAGTGGTTCCAGAGCGAGGGCTTGCGAGAGCTTTTGGGCGAAATCTCGCCTATTGTCAGCTTTAACAAGAGCCTCGAGCTGCACTTTCCCGGGTCTGATGAAAAACTGAATGAAGAATTTGGTCTAGGCTACCGA
This sequence comes from uncultured Anaerolineales bacterium, assembly GCA_964416075.1. Classification (GTDB taxonomy): domain Bacteria; phylum Chloroflexota; class Anaerolineae; order UBA1429; family UBA1429; genus CAYQDH01. The sequence goes on from CAYQDH010000009.1 coordinate 23,124, forward strand.
TTTGCAGAGCCCACCTATACGGAGGACGAGTGTCGAGAACGTGACACGACGTATTCGGCGCCCCTATATGTCAAGATTCTGCTCTACAATCGAGAAACCGACCAACCCGTGGTGCAGGACGTGTACATGGGCGATTTCCCGATTATGACGGCAAATGGGACCTTTATCATCAATGGCGCCGAGCGCGTGGTCGTGAGCCAGCTTATTCGCTCACCGGGTGCCTATTTTACCGTTGACGAGGACCGTACAACGGGCCGGCAGCTCTGTATGGCCAAACTCATTCCGGACCGCGGAGCCTGGCTCGAGTTTGAGACGAGCCGTCGTGACGTTATCTCGGTCAAAGTAGATCGCAAGCGCAAGATACCTGTTACGGTTCTATTGCGGGCGATGGCTGCTGTATCCGATAGTATCGACGACCTGCCTTTGCAGGAGGGATCCGACGAAGAGATCTTGGGTCTCTTCGAATCCGTCGACAATATGCCGGAGCACCTTTATATCCAGTCTACTATCGAGCATGACACGACACGTAACGCAAAGGAAGCGCTGGAGGAGTTCTACAAGAAGATGCGGCCAGGCGATCCGGCCACTCTGGATAATGCCAAGAGTTACCTGGAATCTCTTTTCTTCAACGCTCGACGGTATGATCTTGGCAAGGTGGGCCGCTATAAGTTGAATCGTCGTCTGGGTGCGGAGCTCAGTATTCGGTTCAGAACACTGTCCAAGCGCGACATGATTAACATCGTGCAGCGCATTATCCAGGTTAACAATGGCGTGGAAGACGCCGACGACATTGATCATCTGGGCAACCGACGCGTGAAAACGGTCGGCGAGCTGATCCAGAACCAGTTGCGCGTGGGCTTTTTGCGCATGGAGCGTGTTGTCAGGGAACGCATGAGTATCCGCGATCCGGATCAACTGTCTCCGATTTCGTTGATCAATATCCGGCCTGTGGTGGCGGTTATCCGCGAGTTCTTTGGGGGCAGCCAGCTGTCGCAGTTTATGGGACAGACGAACCCCCTGGATGAGTTGACGCATAAGCGAACACTGTCTGCCTTGGGCCCCGGAGGCCTCAATAGGCAACGAGCAGGATTCGATGTGCGTGACGTACACTATAGTCACTATGGGCGGATCTGCCCTATTGAGACCCCCGAAGGTCCCAACATCGGACTTATCGGCCGCCTGGCAACGTATGCCGAGGTCAATGAGTATGGTTTCATAGAGACCCCATATCGACGCGTAGCGCGTGTTATCGCCAACGACCCGCTGAAGCTGGTGGGTCGCACGTTGCGGGAGCAAGTCGTCGATCCAGATACGGGCGAGATCCTCACGGAACAAGGCACAAAGGTTGACGATGCGTTGGCCGAGCGATTGGCCAAGACCGGCAAATCGCAGTTCCGTGTGCAACCGTATGTGACAGATGATGTCGAGTATCTTTCCGCCGACGAGGAAGAGCACTATGTGATCGCTCAGGCGAACTCCCCGATCGATGAGTACGGGCAGTTTGCTACGGACCGGGTGTCGGCGCGTGTCTACGACAAGTTCCTCATCGAGACGATCGATCGCGTTTCGTATATGGACGTCTCGCCAAAGCAGGTGGTGGGCATTTCCGCTGCTCTGATCCCGTTCCTTGAGCATGACGATGCCAACCGTGCTCTGATGGGCTCGAACATGCAGCGCCAGTCCGTACCGCTTTTGCTGCCCGAGGCCCCTCTTGTGGGGACCGGTATGGAGTTCCAGTCGGCTCTGGACTCGGGCCACGTGATTACCAGCAATGTCAAGGGACAAGTCGTTAGTGTGAACGGCTCGACCGTCGTTATCCAGGGCGAGAACGGCATTGAGACGCATTATCTGCGCAAGTTCAACCGCTCCAACCAGTCGACGTGTATCGACCAACGACCTATCGTCACGCGCGGCCAGCATGTCGAGCCAGGTGATGTCCTTGCGGATTCTCTGTCTACCCAAGGGGGCGAACTGGCGCTTGGCCAGAATGTCCTGTGCGCTTTCATGTCCTGGGAAGGTGGAAACTATGAGGACGCGATTCTCATCAGCGAGAATCTTGTCCGTGAAGACAAGTTCAGTTCCGTGCACATCGAAAAGCACGAGATTGAGGCTCGGGATACCAAGTTGGGGCCTGAGGAGATCACGCGCGATATACCGAACGTGGGTGAGGAAGCACTGCGCAATCTCGATGAGGATGGCATCATCTACGTTGGCGCCGAGGTAGGTCCTGGAGATATCCTTGTGGGCAAGATTACGCCTAAGGGTGAGACCGAATTGACCCCCGAAGAGAAGCTCCTGAGGGCTATCTTTGGGGAAAAGGCTCGCGAGGTAAAGGACTCTTCGTTGCGCTTGCCCCATGGTGAAGAGGGCAAGGTGGTGGATGTCCGAGTGTTCACTCGGGATGAGCATCGGGATATAGCAGCTGGCGTGGAAAAGCTTGTACGCGTGGGCGTTGCTCAGCGTCGCAAGGTCACCGAAGGCGACAAAATGGCGGGACGTCATGGCAACAAGGGCGTTATCTCGTCGGTGGTGCCCATCGAGAATATGCCTTATCTCGAGGATGGTACAGCCGTGGATATCATTCTCAATCCCCTCGGTGTTCCTGCACGTATGAATGTAGGACAGATCTTGGAGACGCACCTCGGCTGGGCAGCCGACCGCCTCGGTTTCCAGGTGATGTCGCCGGTCTCTGACGGTGCTGACGAGCAGGAGATTACGGCTGAGCTGGCGCGAGCGTGGCTCATCGGGCGCGCATGGCATGATCTCGGTGAGCGTAGTTGGCGTTGGCTTGCTGAGCAGGACGCTGATACGTCGACTCTGCGCGATGATGCCGAGGCGCGTCAGCTGTACTTGGGCGAATTCCTGGGGGCACAGGGCGTGACACCCGAGGAGATCGACGAAATAGTGAGGGACCGGGTTCTGGCCCGGCGCACATGGCTCTCCTACTGGCTGGGTGAAAAGGGATACGAGGCCGACCAAGTGATGGTTTACGAGGGCAATCAGCTCAGCAGTGCAGAAAAGGAGCTGGCCCATGGACTCGCTCGCGAGGTTTGCCTTCGGACTTGGCTGGAAGATGAAGGAACTCCGGTCGATGGCCTGAGTGGTGAACAAGTGTTGGCCAAAGCGCTCGAAGTGAGCCATAGCACGAATCTGCCTCTGCCGACGACGGGTAAGATGGTGCTCTATGACGGAAAGACGGGTGAGCCCTTTGACTTGCCTGTGACGGTAGGGGTCATCTACATGCTCAAACTTGCGCACCTAGTGCAGGACAAAGTCCATGCGCGTTCCACTGGACCGTATTCCTTGGTTACCCAGCAACCGTTGGGTGGTAAGGCTCAGTTTGGAGGTCAGCGGTTCGGTGAGATGGAAGTGTGGGCGCTGGAAGCCTACGGTGCTGCGCACACTTTGCAGGAAATGTTGACCATCAAATCGGATGATGTCATCGGCCGTGTCAAAACCTATGAGGCCATCGTCAAAGGCCAGTCTATCACGGAATCCGGTATTCCCGAGTCTTTCCGGGTTCTAATCAAAGAATTGCAGGCCCTAGGTTTGTCGGTCGAAGTGATGGATGAGAACGGCGAGCGTGTGCAGTTTGGCCGTGAAGAGTCACTGGACATTTTACCGAATCTAGGTATGGGCCTGGGTTTTGGGCCCCAATCTTAGTCGTTGCGCCTGCTGGAAGGCTTTTGACAGTCCACTGGCGTCGTGGTATACTCAGGTTTCGCGGGTCAAAAACGGACATTTCCGTTTGAGTAGCAGGGAGGTTCAAGTTGCCAACGATCAACCAACTGGTACGAAGAGGTCGCAAGCCCGGTACCAAGAAACCCAAGGCTCCCGCCTTGACCTATTCGTACAATTCTGTTACCGGCCGTACATCGCAGATGAAAAGGGGATCTCCTCAGAAGCGTGGGGTTTGCACGCAGGTGCGCACCATGACACCCAAGAAACCCAATTCGGCGCTGCGTAAGATTGCCAGAGTGCGCCTGTCAAACGGTATCGAAGTCACAGCCTATATTCCGGGTGAAGGACACAACCTTCAGGAGCACTCGGTGGTGCTGGTTCGTGGCGGCCGAGTGAAAGACTTGCCCGGTGTGCGTTATCATATCGTGCGAGGTGCTCTGGATTCGGCCGGTGTTGACGGTCGCAAACGTGGTCGTTCCCAGTATGGTGCCAAGCGGCCCAAATAGGTAGATTCGGCCTCATCCAGGTCGTGGTTGGAGGATAAACGTTATGCCGAGACGCTATCGGCCGGAACACAGAATTGTGCAGCCGGATATCAGGTTCAATAGCCCCACAGTGACTGTGCTTGTCAACAAGGTTATGCAGAGCGGCAAAAAGAGCGTGGCCCGCGGTCTGATCTATGGTGCCATGGACATTATTGCCGAGCGCACGGGCAAGGATCCTCTGGATACGTTTGACCAGGCGATCCGAAACGCATCTCCAGTTATCGAGGTCAAGCCTCGGCGCGTGGGGGGTGCCACCTATCAGGTGCCTATGGAGGTCGAGCCAGACCGGCGGCTTTCCTTGGCGATGCGCTGGTTGCTTGCTGCAGCGAGAAGCCGACCTGGGAAGACCTTTGCCCAAAAGTTGGCGGATGAGCTCTTGGATGCAGCCAAGAATACCGGGACAGCCATTAAGAGACGCGAAGATACCCATCGTATGGCTGAGGCCAATAAGGCTTTTGCACATTACCGTTGGTAAATCATAGGGGCGCGGCATCTGGGCGATAAGATGACCACAGTGCTTCCGAGATCCTCGGGCAAAGCTGTTTCGGTATCTGGGCGAGGAATCTTTCGTATCTTGGGGGGCACAGGAGATAATGAGTACGGTACCTGGGGGGCATCCCCTCACGCAGGTGCGCAACATTGGGATCATCGCCCACATAGATGCCGGCAAGACGACGACGACAGAACGCATCCTGTTCTACACGGGGCGAACCTATCGCCTCGGGAATGTCGATGACGGAACGACCGTTACCGACTGGATGGAACAGGAGCGAGAGCGCGGCATTACCATCATGTCGGCGGCCGTAACGTGCTTCTGGAGAGACTGCCGCATTAACATAATCGATACACCTGGACACATCGACTTTACCGCCGAGGTGCAGCGTAGCTTACGCGTACTGGACGGTGGGGTCGTGGTGTTTGATGCTGTACATGGTGTGGAGCCCCAGTCCGAGACGGTCTGGCGGCAAGCGGATCGTTTCTACGTTCCGCGAATCTGTTTCATTAACAAGATGGATAGGGCAGGAGCCGATTTTTGGCGTTGTATCGACATGATACGGGAACGCCTAGAAGCTGTGCCTGTGGCGATACAGGTGCCTATCGGGGCAGAATCCTCCTTTGAGGGAGTTGTTGACCTGATCGAGCGCCAGGCTTGGGTCTTTCACGATGATCTGGGACGTGAGTTTGACAAGTCCCTTGTACCCGAGTCGTTGCGTGATCTGGTAGAACAAAAGAGGCAGGTATTGGTTGAGGCAATCGCTGAGACAGATGATGTCTTGCTCACCAAGTATCTGGAGGGAGAGGATATAAGCTCCGAGGAGTTGCGTGCAGGTCTGCGTAAAGCGACCTTGGGAGGCCAGTTGGTGCCGGTTCTGTGTGGAGCGGCCTTACGCAACAAGGGTGTACAGCCGGTTCTAGATGCTATTGTAGACTACCTTCCGTCTCCGCTCGATGTTCCCCCGATCGAGGGGGTTTCCCTTGAGAGTGGAGAGAGGGTCGTGCGCCATGCGGATCCGAGCGCGCCCTTTGCGGCGCTCGTATTCAAAATTGTCAGCGATCCATTCCTGGGAAGACTAGCCTACATGCGCGTGTACTCTGGCATGTTACGCTCCAACTCCTCGACGCTTAATTCCCCCAAAAACAGAAAAGAACGCATTGGACGCCTCGTTCACATGTACGCCAATCGGCGCGAAGATACCGACGCTGTGACAGCGGGCGATATTGCCGCGGTGGGCGGCCTCAAGTTCACCTTCACCGGTGACACTCTTTGTGATCTTGGCGATCCTATCATACTGGAATCGATTCGCTTCCCGGAACCGGTGATCTATGTCTCGATCGAGCCGCGGTCGGCGGCCGACGAGCAAAAGATGAGTGACGCGTTGCGGAGCTTGTCGGAAGAAGATCCCACTTTTCGGGTTAGGATCGACGAGAATACCGGGCAGACCATCATCTCTGGGATGGGGGAGCTGCACCTGGATATTCTGACTGAACGGCTCGTCCGCGAATTCAATGTCTTGGCCAAAGTGAGCCGGCCCCAGGTGGCCTATCGCGAGACCATTACGCAGCGGGTTCATGTTGAGGGTGAGTATTCGGGCCAGCGTGCGGGCAAGAACCAGTATGGTCGTGTGGTTCTGGATCTGGAGCCATTGCCCAAGGGCGAAGGTTTCAAGTTCCGCAATGATGTGCCTCCCACGGTGATCCCTGCGACATACGTGCCAGCCATCGAGTCGGCTGTGCGCGACTCGCTCACGAGCGGGGTGTTGGCCGGCTATCCATTAGTCGATCTTGCTGTAGCTCTGGTGGGCGGGGCGTACGATGTGGACCTATCGTCAGAAGAGGCCTATCAGCGAGCAGCGGCCATGGCGTTTCGCAAGGGAAACGAAGAGGCTCATCCCGTTCTTCTGGAACCTATTATGCGGGTAGAGGTTGTGGTGCCCGAGGATCGTATTGGTGATGTGATCGGGGACCTCAATGCTCGCCGTGGGGAGATCGAAGGCATTGAGGTGCGTCCCGGAGGGATGCAGGCCATCCGAGGACATGTGCCTTTAGCTGAGATGTTTGGCTACGCCACGTCTCTTCGCTCGGTTACGCAGGGACGAGGCGCGTTCTCGATGGAGTTCGATTACTATGCCCCGGTTCCATCGGATGTGGCCAGGAGAATTCTGGGCGAGGCAAGTTACAGTTAGGGTGCCGATCGGGGACATGCAGGGGCTTGGGTATAATTCTGGTTTTCGGCGCGGACGGCCTAGTGCCCAAGCCATTATGGAACACAAATGTGCCCATCAGGTCTATTTGCCCGTTTCGGGCAATCAGGTATAATAACACGGTTTGCTCATCTGGCATGGCATAAAGAAAAGCACATGGTGCTTTTGCAGGAAAGGAGAGCGGCATGGCGAAGAAAATATTCGAGCGCACCAAGCCACATGTGAACATAGGGACGATCG
>CAYQDH010000010.1:0-30161 GCA_964416075.1 uncultured Anaerolineales bacterium
CGCTGCGTTCTGAGAAGCATCCGATTGTAACCATCGACTATAGCTTGGCTGCTCAACTCACATTCTACGCCGGGCAGCGCATCTATAGCACCTGGGGACAGTACCGGGTTTGGGGCCTTCCTCGCCTCACCGATGCAACGATCGTGAGCCTGAACTATGTGCCGCCAGAACTGGTTCATGAACGGCTGCAGGCCACATTCGCGGTGGTGGAGGGGCCGCAGACCCGTGAGTTCGACGAATACGGAATGTCGGGGCGGGCAACCTTGTGGCGCGGTAGGGGGCTCGTGGTGCGCGACGAGGAACTGTTGCAACAGATCGACTTTATGAAACTGTACCAGGCCAGCCACAAGATTGTTACGCCCTAAGCAAAGGGGAGCAAGCATGTTACGCATCGGCAATCGTCTCGCACAGCCGCGACTCGCGGTATTCGACAAAGATGGCACCCTGATGGCCTTTGAGAGGCTGTGGCACACCTGGTTTCGCTATGCCCTGCGCATTCTGGGGGATCGGGTGACCCTCGGCGACGACCTGAATAGCGCTCTGGCGGGGACGCTAGGTTATGATCCCGCGACGGACGCATGGGATCCTGCGGGGCCGTTGACGATTGCGTCCACGGGCGAAGTGGCCTTGCTGATCGCCGGCCAAGTCTACCGCTACGGAGGGATGGACTGGACTCGGGCATTGACGGTGGTGCAACAAGCGACAGCTCAAGCTCGCGCAGAGCTGCCCCTCGAGGAACTGGTGGAGCCCATCGGGGATGTGCAGGGAACCTTGGCCAGCCTACATGGACAAGGGATCTTGTTAGCCGTGGCGACGACGGACGATCGCGCGGACACCATGCGCGGCTTACGCAAACTGGGCATCGCGGACCTGTTCGGCGTCATACTATGTGGCGACGACGGGGTCCCCCTCAAGCCAGACCCGGAGATGGCCATAGAGATCTGCCGGCGCCTGAGTATCGCGCCCACGGAGGCGATCATGGTGGGTGATACCGTGGCCGACATGGAGATGGCCCGGCGAGCCGGCTATGCCCTGGTGGTGGGCGTGAGCTCGGGCGCCTCATCGGCAGAACTGCTCGCCCAGTATGCCGACGTAGTGATCTCGGACATCAATGCTATCGAGATCAGCACTTTAGGTCAGGAGCAAAGCGACGCATGAGTGCGCAGCAGGAACCGCGGTACGATGGATATATCTTTGACCTGGACGGCACGATCTACCTGGGCGAGAAACTCATTCCGGGCGCGAGAGAGAAGATAGCATGGCTTCGCGGGCGAGGTCGGTCCGTGGTTTTTCTTTCGAACAAGCCGCTGGAGCCCGGCGTCCGTTACGCGGCCAAATTAGCCCGCTTGGGGATTCCTGCGGCGGGAGAGGATGTGGTCAACTCGACGCAAGCGCTAATCCATTACCTGAAGCAACACCACCCCACGGCGCGCCTTTTTGTGATCGGCGAAGATGCTCTGGTGGCGGAGATGCGCGAGGCAGGGTTTGATCTCGTGGAACCCGTTAAAACGACGCACCGGGTGGAGCAGCTCGACGAGATCGGCAAGATCGATGTGGTGGTGGCGGCGTTCGACCGTACGCTCGACTATAGAAAGCTCAACACGGCTCATCAGGCGCTGGCACGAGGGGCGCGATTTTACGCCACGAACGGAGACCGAACGTGCCCGGTGGAAGGGGGCGAGATACCCGATTGTGGGGGGGTCATCGCCTTCCTGGAGGCCACCACGGGGCGCAAGATCGAGATGGTGGCGGGTAAACCCTCGGAGCATATTCTGAGGGCCGCGTTGGCGCGTTTGGGCGCGCCGCTGACGCGGTGTTTGATGGTGGGAGATCGCCTGGCCACCGATATGGCCATGGGCGAGAAGGCAGGGATGGACACCGCCTTGGTCCTGACAGGGGTAACGCAGCCAGAGATGCTTGCCTCGAGCCCTTGGCGGCCTACGATGATATTGGCGAGCGTGGCCGATGTGCCATGAAGAGGGACAGGCTGGGTGAGGAGAGCGCCTGACGGCGCCACTACGAGCGGGGACGACATCCTGGCCTTTGTGGCAGAGCGCCTGACGGCGCCACTACGAGCGGGGACGACATCCTGGCCTTTGTGGCAGAGCGCCTGACGGCGCCACTACAAACGTTACGAGGCCCTTCCGAGTGAATTGGAAGGGCCTCTTGGTCTGTTATAACCGAAGCAGGGCGAACTATTTGGCCACAACCTTGATAGTTCTGGGCTTGACCTCTTCACTCTTGGGGATCACCAGGGTCATCACACCCTTGTCGAAGGTGGCCTCGGCCTTGTTCGCCTCGACCGGCACATTGAGGCGCAAAGTGCGGCTAAACTTGCCGCAAACGCGCTCGCGGACTACGTAATCGACGTTCTCCAGTGGGCCTTTGAATTCGCCCTTAACCGTCAAGGTATCACCATCGATAGTGACCTCGATGTCCTTGGGGTCGACTCCGGGTACGGCGGCGATGATCACGACATCGTCGGGTGTGGTATAGGCATCGATGGGCAACGGACAAACACCTTCCTCAGCCCAACGAGGGCCAGGACGAACAAAGCTATCCTCAAAGAGACGATCCATCGCTTCACGCAAGGTCATCAGATCCCTGAAAGGTTCCCAACGGCTAATCATTCTATTTTCCTCCCGAGATAATAATTCGATGTTCTATAGAGAGATTAGGAAACGAGTTCCTTGGCCTTGATCTCGACGGTCTTGGGCTTGACCTCTTTGCGCTTGGGAGCGGTCAGAGTGAGAACACCATTCTCAAATTCAGCAGTAGTCGTATCGACCTCAATAGGGGCGGGCAAGGTAACCGTACGAACAAACTTGCCATAGCGGCGTTCGCGAAGATGATAATTGCGTTCCTGAGTTTGCTCCTCAGATTTGAGTTCGCCCCTGATCGTCAGAGTATCGCCCACAACAGTGACCTGGATATCTTCCGGCTTGACACCTGATACGGCGAGCTTGACCACCACGTCCTGGTCTGTCTCATACATATCCAGGGCCAGGTTCATGTCCTGCGCCAAAGATGGCTTGACAAAACTCTCCTCAAACAGACGATCCATAGCTTTTTGCAGGGATACAGCGCCTTCAAACGGTTCCCTTCTCATCACACTACTCATGACATGCCTCCTAACTGATTATTGCGACCTTGTGGTAAGGATCTACCCAGCAAGGCGTAAGATTTTCCTCGGCGCCTCGATGGTTGATCTATAGACAGATTAAACCAAGGTTGGGCGCTTTTGGGGGTCTGTACACTCATTTTGCACCAACATTATAGCACCCTCGATACATTTTGTCAATACCTTTTAGCACGAATTGTTATCAAACTTGAGCCAGCGTTATTAGGGTACTTGACAAATACCAGCACAAGTTATATAATCGAAGCATAAACGAGACCCAATATCCACAAAGGATTCACCTCCATTCCGGATGCGCGGGCCTTGGATATCCCAGGAGAGCGGGCTAGCGATGGAATACAAAGACTATTATCATATCCTAGGCCTGAAAAAAGATGCCGATGCGGAAGAAATCCGCAAGACCTATCGAAGCCTAGCACGGCGGTATCATCCCGATGTGAACCCCAATAACAAGGAGGCCGAAGAGCGCTTCAAGGAGATCAATGAGGCCTATGAAGTGCTTGGAGACCCGGGGAAGCGCAAGAAATACGACGAACTAGGGTCCAGTTGGCAGCGCTACCAGCAGACGGGCGGCGATCCGAACGCCTTTGACTGGAGCCAATGGTTCGCTCAAGGCGGCCCGGGAGCAGCCGGAGCAGGCGGCGGTAAGCGCGTCTACACAGAATACGTGGATTTGAACGATCTATTCGGCGAGCGCGGCGGCAGCATGGGCAGTTTCTCCGATTTCTTCCAGTCGGTATTCGGGGGTGCCGCGCAGGGATCCAGGACACAACAGCAGGGGGCCTTTTTCGGCAACCGGGATATCGAACAACCGGTTGAGATTAGCCTAGAAGAGGCTTATAGTGGGACTGTACGGCTGCTGCAAACCGGACAGCGACGCCTGGAAGTGCGTATTCCGCCCGGTGTCCAGACCGGCTCTCGTGTTCGTATCGCGGGTGAGGGAGAGCGAGGCCGTAATAGTGGCCAAGCTGGGGATCTCTATCTCGTAGTCACCGTCGCCGAGCACCCGACTTTCAAGCGAGACGGGAACGACCTAAAGATGATCGCACCCGTGAGCCTGTATACGATGGTCCTGGGTGGAGAAGCGGCTATTCAGACACTCAAGGGTCGCGTGTCGTTGCGTATTCCACCAGAAACCAAAGCAGGACGGAGTTTTCGCTTACGAGGACAGGGGATGCCTCTTCTCCGGACTCCGTCGGAGTTTGGCGACTTGTACGTCGAGGTTCAGGCTCAGTTACCGCATGATCTGAGCGACAAGGAAAAGGAGCTTTTCCGGGAACTCGCCGCCCTACGCAGCAGTTAGCTACCGTGAGCAGCGAGAGCCCCGTGCACGAGGCCGAAAGGTAGATGTGGGGTGAACATCATGGTCGACAGGCAATTTGATAACGACGAGCCTTGTTATGTGATCAGTGTGGCTGCAAAGCTGGTATCCATGCATCCACAGACTTTGCGCTATTACGACAAGATCGGACTTATTCGGCCTTCGCGGACTTCGGGACGCATGAGGTTGTATTCGCAGCAGGATGTGGACACCTTACGCAAGATTGCTCGGTTGACGGAGGATCTCGGGGTTAACCTGGCTGGGGTGGAGGTTGTCCTGAATATGTCCAGGCATATCGAGGAATTGCAGAGCGAACTGGTCAGCCTTCAGGAACAGGCAGCGGCAGAGATTTCGGCCTTGAGGCGGCGTATCCAAGAACTGGAGCAGATCGCGTTCGAGAATGCGTATCGTGTGATCAGGGTGACCACCAGTCGGGAGCAGCTTCTCACAGCGCCCGACGAGCCGGAGGCGAAGGGCCAAAAGCCCGGTCCCCAAAACCCATCAAAGAGATAGGAGGGCAACGATGATTGCGGATCAGGAACTGCAGACATTGATTGACTTTAAGGGAGACAGACCGGTCCTAACCCTGTACCTCGACACAGATCTGACGCACCAATCCAAGGATGCCGTCAAACTGACGGCCAGGCAGCAACTCAAGGACTATGGCAAGCAGGCGCACCGGGAGATTCAGGTCATAGACAAGTATCTCGATTTCGAATACGACTGGCAGTCACCAGGCCTGGCGATTTTCGCTTCGGGTGGAGACCTTTGGCAAACCATTCCGCTGCCAGTGCCCGTCAGGCCACAGGCATACTATACAGAAAGACCTTACATAAGAGTGCTTTCCGATGTCAAGGATCGTCTAACGCCATATGTGGTAGCACTGCTCGACAGCGAGAGTTTGCGCCTATTCGAGGTGACAGCAGGGACCATCCGCACGGGATCTGAGACATCCGGAGAGGAGATCAAGCGTCACAGGCAAGGAGGGTGGGCCGCGGCCAGGTTTCAGCGGCATGAGGATAACATGGCCATGCACAACCTGAAACAGGCGGCGCAGAAGATCCAGGACTTTTTGCAAGAGACGGGTTGCAGTCGCTTGATTCTGGCTGGTAACCCAGAAGCGATGACCCAGATCAAGGACTTGCTGCCCAAGCCCCTCTTGGGACAGATGATCGGAGAGTTCGCCGCGGACATGGAAGCCACACCAAAGGATCTCCTGACGCGCTCATTGGATATCGTGGCCCAAGTGGACCAAGCCGAAGAACAGAGGATCGTTAGCGAGGCGGTTACGGCGGCGGCAAAGGGCGGCGCCGGTGTGATCGGCCTGGTGGATACACTCTTCGCCCTGCACCGGGCCCAAGTACGCACGCTGTTGATTGAGGAAGACTATCACGCTCCGGGATATGTGTGCGGGAACTGCGGATTCGTCTTGGCCGAGCAAGTAGAGAAATGCCCCTTTTGCAATCAAGAGGCTATCTCAGAAACGCCAGATGCGGCTGATCGCGCCATCGAGAAAGCACTGAAGACGGGCGCTGATGTGAACATCGTCCGGGATAATGAGGAATTGGACCGCGCCGGCGGTATTGCGGCTACGTTGAGGTACTAGCTCTCACCTCCCCTCTCCCATCTTGTATTGATGGGAGAGGGGAGAAGCGGTGAGGGATCTGATGTTAGACTATTGAGGTTATTAGGCGTATGGATATCGAGAAATTTACAGAGAGAGCTCAGCAAGCGATTTATGCCGCACAAGAGGCGGCGCAACAACATAGTCATTCGCAGATCGATGTGGAACACCTGATGCTGGCGCTGTTGCAGCAACCCGAGGGAGTAGTTCCTGAAGTACTCGCCAAGCTGGGTGTGGCGCCGGAGCGGGTCGCTCAGCAGGTTGAGGCCGAGCTGGAGCGCCTGCCCAAGGCCTATGGCCCCGTGCAACACCATGCCGCGCAGCGGCTGAGTAGCATCCTGAGCGCTGCCCAGGAAGAAGCTACCCGGATGCGCGATGAGTATGTGTCGACCGAGCACCTACTCCTGGCTATCGTGAACAACGACAAGGGGCGCGCAGGGCAGATTTTAAAGCAATACAACCTGACCGCGGAGCGTATCTATCAGGTTTTGACCAATATCCGGGGCACTCAACGCGTTACCGACCAGAACCCCGAAGGGCGCTACCAAGCATTGGAAAAATACGCCCATGACCTGACCGATTCGGCGCGCAAGGGCAAGCTCGATCCGGTGATCGGACGCGATGAGGAGATCCGACGGGTGATCCAGGTGCTATCGCGCCGAACCAAGAATAACCCGGTTCTGGTGGGCGAGGCCGGCGTGGGCAAGACAGCGATCGTAGAAGGGCTAGCCATCCGCATCATAAACGGCGATGTGCCCAAGGGCCTGCGAGACAAACGAATTGTGGCGCTCGACTTGGGATCATTGATTGCAGGAGCCAAGTATCGAGGCGAGTTCGAGGAGCGGTTGAAGGCTGTGCTCAAGGAGGTCACCGGGTCCGAGGGCCAGATCATCCTGTTCATCGATGAGCTCCATACGGTCGTGGGCGCTGGAGCAGCCGAGGGCTCTATGGATGCATCGAATATGCTCAAGCCGCTGTTGGCACGTGGTGAACTGCGCACCATCGGGGCGACCACGATCAACGAATATCGCAAGTACATCGAAAAGGACCCGGCTCTGGAGCGACGCTTCCAGCCTATTTATGTCGAGCAACCGAACGTAGAAGATACCATCAGCATCCTGCGAGGGCTCAAAGAACGCTATGAGATACATCACGGGGTGCGCATTCAGGATGCGGCCCTGATCGCTGCAGCCACACTCTCCGATCGATACATTTCGGACCGGTTCCTGCCTGACAAGGCGATCGATCTCGTGGATGAGGCGGCGGCGCGGCTGCGCATGGAGATCGACAGCTCTCCTCGCGAGATCGATGAGATCGAGCGGCGGATCATGCAGATGCAGATCGAGGAGCAGGCTCTGAGCAAAGAGCGAGATGAGGCTTCGAAGGAGCGCTTGGCCAAGATCGCTGAAGAGGTTGCCAATCGCCAGGAACAGCTTGGTGGGCTCAAAGCGCGCTACGAACGCGAGCGAGAGGCCATAGCGGATATTCAGCAGACCCAGGCACACCTGGAGGAACTGAGACAGCAGGCTGAGGCGGCCGAGCGGCGCGCAGACCTTGAGACAGCGGCGCGGCTGCGCTACGGGGATATTCGCGAGGCGGAGCGCCAGTTGAAAGAGCAGGAAGCCAAGCTGGGCGACGAGAACAACGACCAGATGCTCAGGCAGGAAGTGACCGCTGAGGACATCGCCGAGATTGTGGGTCGCTGGACCGGCATCCCCGTATCGAGGTTGCTAGAGGGCGAGATGCAGAAGCTCATCCACATGGAAGAAAGACTGCATGAGCGCGTGGTGGGCCAGGACGAGGCTATCTCCGCGGTGTCCAATGCCGTGAGGCGTGCTCGATCGGGCCTGCAAGACCCGAATCGGCCCATTGGGAGTTTCATCTTCCTGGGGCCAACAGGCGTGGGCAAGACGGAATTGGCCAGAGCGCTGGCAGAGTTCCTCTTTGATTCTGAGCAAGCCATGATACGGCTAGATATGAGCGAGTATCAGGAGCGCCATACGGTGGCGCGCATGATCGGTGCGCCTCCGGGATACGTGGGCTATGAGGAAGGTGGGCAGTTGACCGAGGCGGTGCGCAGACACCCCTATTCGGTGGTGCTGCTGGACGAGATCGAAAAAGCGCACAATGAGGTCTTTAACGTGCTGCTGCAGATCCTGGACGATGGGCGGCTCACCGATGGCAAGGGACGCACGGTGAATTTCAAAAACACCGTGGTGATCATGACCTCCAACGTGGGCAGCGAATGGATGGGCCAGCCGGGCGAGCAGAGCCCCGAGGTGTTGCGCGATCGCGTGATGGGAGCTTTGAGGCAGCGCTTCCGACCCGAGTTTTTGAACCGCGTGGATGAGACCATCCTGTTCCATGCGCTGACGGAAGAGCATCTGGAGCGGATCGTGGAGATTCAGGTGAGGCATCTGCAAAAGCTACTGGCCGACCAGGGAATCAACCTAAAGATGACAGAGACCGCGCGGCGCGGATTGGCTAAAGAGGGTTATGATCCCGTCTATGGCGCACGTCCACTCAAGCGGACAATACAACGACGCATCCAAGATGCGCTCGCGATGCACCTGCTCACCGGTGAGTATGGCGCAGGGGACACGGTATGGGTGGACTATGCTGATGGCGAGTATATCTTTCAACACACCGAGCAGTCGGAAGCGGTGACGGCCTAACGTGCTTGCTTGCGCGTGGGGCAACCAGTGTCAAGTGTGGGACCGCGATATTTGGCGCCCGAGTGAGGCGCCTCAACAAAGGGAACAGGCATGATAAGTTTCGATCGTTTTACCGAGCGCGCTCAAGAGGCAGCAACGCATGCCTATGAGATTATGCAGCGCTACCAACATACACAGCTAGACACCGAGCATATCCTGCTGTCGCTGCTGGAACAGACGGATGGCATTGTGCCCACCGTTCTGGTGGAATTGAAGGTCGACCTGGGAGTTATGCGCAGGCGACTGGACGATGTTTTGAAGGCCAGCCCGCGTGCGTCCATGCCCGGCGGCGTCCAGGCACAACAGGTCTATATCACGCCCCGGGTCAAGAAGCTGATGGATCGCTCCAGTGAAGAGGCCTCGAGGCTGAAAGACGAATACATCTCTACTGAGCACCTTTTTCTGGCCATTTTGGCCGAACATGATAGCGCGGCTGCGCGAATTCTGGCTGAAGCAGGGATCACGTACGAACGGTTCGCTGGCGCGCTACTCGAGTCTCGTGGGGGCCGTAAGGTGACGAGTGCCCGTGCGGAGAACCAGTTCAAGACGCTCGAGCGTTACAGCCGAGACCTGACCAGGATGGCCGAAGAGGGGAAGCTGGACCCCGTGATCGGGCGCGATCAGGAGGTGCAGCGCGTGCTGCAGGTGCTTGCCCGGCGCACCAAGAACAACCCTGTGCTAATCGGCGAGGCCGGCGTGGGCAAGACGGCCATCGTGGAAGGACTGGCGCAACGGATCATCAGTGGCGACGTCCCGGAGATGCTGCTGAACAAGCGGCTCTTTGCACTGGACCTGGGAGCCATGGTGGCCGGGGCGCGCTTTCGGGGCGAGTTCGAGGAGCGCCTCAAAGCGACACTGGACGAGATCCAGCAGGCCCAGGGGCAGATCATCCTGTTTATCGATGAGCTGCACACCGTGGTGGGCGCGGGCGCGGCTCAAGGAGCCATCGATGCTTCGAACATGATGAAGCCGGCACTGGCTCGTGGAGAGCTACGGTGTGTCGGCGCCACGACACTGAACGAATACACCCAGCATATCGAGCGCGATGCGGCGCTGGAACGACGTTTCGCGCCGATCTTTGTGGAAGAGCCAACCGTCGAGGACACCATCGATATGCTGCGCGGATTGAGAGACCGCTACGAGTCCCATCACCAGGTCAAGATCTCGGATCAGGCCCTGGTGGCGGCGGCACGCCTTTCTGATCGTTACTTGAAAGAGCGGCAACTGCCCGACAAGGCCATCGACTTGATCGACGAGGCAGCGTCGCGACTGAGGATCACCATGCACAGCCTGTCTCCGGAGCTCAAGGCGATGCGCATGGAGCTGAATCGCTTGGCGCAGGAAGAAGAGGCTGCAGGCAACGAGCGGAACTATGAGCTGGCCGCGCAACTCAAGAGCGAACGGCTACAGAAAGAGCTGGAATTCAACGCGCGACGGGCCGCATGGGAAAAGGAACAGGGGCTCGACGAGGTAGTGGGCGTCGACGATATTGCCGAGCTGGTCGCGAGTTGGACGGGGATTCCGGTAACTCGGATGCAGGAGACAGAAACCTCCCGGTTGCTGGAGATGGAGGAGCACCTGCAGCGACGGGTGGTAGGGCAGGAAGAGGCGATCGCTGCCGTGTCCGATGCCATTCGGCGAGCTCGTTCGGGGCTCAAAGACCCACGCAGGCCCATCGGGACCTTAATCTTTCTGGGGTCGAGCGGTGTAGGCAAGACGGAACTGGCCAAGGCATTGGCCGAGTTCCTGTTCGACGACGAAGATGCGTTGATCCAGGTGGACATGAGCGAGTATGGCGAGCGGCATACCGTATCTCGCATGATCGGCGCGCCCCCTGGATATGTGGGGTATGAGGAAGGCGGCCAGTTGACCGAGGCTGTCCGGCGCCGGCCCTATCAGGTGATCCTGTTCGATGAGATCGAAAAGGCCCACCCGGATGTGTGGAATTCCCTGATGCAGATCATGGAAGAAGGGCACATGACCGATGGACACGGGCGAACGGTCGACTTTCGCAACACAGTCATCATCATGACGTCGAATGTGGGCACGCGTTTTGCGCGCCGCCGGGGGGCCACGCTGGGCTTCCAGGTGAGCGCACCCTCCGAAGAGGAGGAAGAGTATGACCCCGAGGATGTGACCGAGGGGCTCAAGCGCACATTCAGGCCCGAGTTCCTGAACCGCGTCGACGAGATCATCGTCTTCCATACGCTGACCCGCGAGAATGTTATGGAGATCGTGGGACTGCAAATGAAAGAGATCGAGGAGCGCCTGGCCGAACAGGCTATCTCTATCCAGCTGCGTGAAGAGGCCAAGGGATGGCTAGCCGACAAAGGGTATGACATAACCTTTGGCGCCCGTCCGTTGCGGCGAACGCTACAGCGCTATGTGGAAAGCCCTCTTTCCCAGCACTTACTCAAGGGCACCTTTGCTCAAGGGGATACTGTGCTGGTAGACCTGGACAGCGAACGGGATGCCCTAACATTCACCAAGGTGGAACCGGTGAGCGAGGATCAGCCCGTAGAGGAGATCGCACCTCTGGGTGAGGCCGCAACCGTAGAGGACCCAGCACCTGTAGTGAACACGGCACCTTTAGATGAGATCGCAACCGTAGAGGACCCGGCACCGACAGTGGACACGGCACCGGTAGAGGAAGCGGCGAAGGTTTAGCTGGCTGGCCGCGCCCTTAGGGCGTGCCAGGATGGCAGCGCCAGGATGGCGGGGCCAGATAGAACGTATCGTGAATAGCTTGGGCCGGCGTAGCCTTGGGTTGCGCCGGCCCAAGTTCCATGTCCATAACCCAAAACAAAGGATTAAGAGCATGTCTTCCCAAGGCTCTAGCGATGTGCTTTCGCTGCCCCCCCGGCGAACGGCCGACGAATGGCGGCAGATCATTCACGCTGCTTATCCTGCTGCGGCGAAAATCTACAGCGATGTGCTAGCCCACACGGGACTGGCGCCCGTGGCCGCCGAGGTAGCGCAGGCGTTTGCGATCATCGCTGAATCGTGGGTGCGCGGCGGGACATTGTACCTGTGTGGGAACGGTGGCAGCCTGGCAGACGCGCTGCATATCTCGGGAGAGTTACTGAAATCGTTTGCCAAGCCACGGCCATTGCCAGAAGCCACCAAGACACGCCTGGCTGCCCTACCACTGGGCGCCGAGCTAGCCGAGCACCTGCAGGGGGGGCTGCGCGCCCATGTGCTGGGGGTGAACCCTGTCCTAGCCTCAGCGGTGGCCAACGACATCCCTGTAGCCGGGATCGGCTATGCACAAGAACTGTACGCGCTGGGCAAGTCGTGAGATGTGTTACTGGGAATCAGTACCAGCGGACGCGCGCGCAATGTGCTGCTTGCGGCTACCACAGCGCGGGCTCTCGACATGGCGACGCTCGCCCTCACCGGGCGAGCGCCGAATCCTCTAGCGGATATGGCTGATATTGCGCTGGCGGTACCTGAGCGGGAGACCTACCTCGTGCAGGAGCTACACCTGACGCTATACCACCAGTTGTGTTTGATGCTGGAGGCGCGGTTCTTCTAGGGAGAGGGCGGTGCCTGGTCTGGGCGACGAGATCTCGTTCCTTGGGGGAACAAGATATCCACAAGTGTGTATATCTTGTGGATATCTTGATATATACTGCTTGTGATGTCGTCGAGCCGAGTATCTTGGGCAACGGCCACGCTTTGATCATTTGCGCCTCGCATGCATTTGGGGTATCTTGTTCAAGATTTGTGCTGACGAGATTCCTGCTAAGGAGTATAGGGCTCATGACCGAGAGCTATGGAACGCTCAATCCTTCGCCCCGATTGCTGCTGGGCCCGGGGCCCAGCCAGATATCGCCGCGGGTGTTGCGCGCCTGCGCCACACCGCTTCTGGGGTATCTGGACCCAGAGTATGTGACCCTCATGGATGAGACGCAACAGCTGTTGCGCGATGTGTTCGAGACCCAAAACGCCTGGACCTTTTGCGCGCCCGGTACCGGGATGGCCGGCATGGAAGCAGCAATCATCAACATGCTGGAGCCGGGAGAGGAGATCCTGGTGTGCGTGCATGGCATTTTCGGCGAGCGCATGGTGGACGTAGCGCGACGCATGGGCGCGCGTGTGACGCGGGTTGATGCCGAATGGGGCACAGCCGTCAAGCCTGCACAGGTTAAGGCAGCGCTGCAACAGAGCAAGCCCAAGGTGGTGGCGATCGTCCACGCAGAGACCTCCACAGGGGTGCTACAGCCGCTGGACGAGATCGGCGCGCTGGCACACGAGGCGGGAGCGCTCTTTTTGGTGGACTGTGTAACCTCTCTCGGTGGTGTGCCGGTGCGCATGGACGCGCGCAAAATCGACATCACCTACAGCGGGACGCAAAAGTGCATCGGGTCGCCGCCGAGCCTGTCTCCCATGAGCATGAGCGATGCAGCA
The DNA here is from genome assembly GCA_964416075.1 of uncultured Anaerolineales bacterium. Classification (GTDB taxonomy): domain Bacteria; phylum Chloroflexota; class Anaerolineae; order UBA1429; family UBA1429; genus CAYQDH01. The sequence continues at coordinate 13,209 of CAYQDH010000010.1, forward strand.
GTGGCCGCTTACAAGGCGCGCAAGACCCCAGTGCAGAGCTTTTATCTGGATGCGGGGCAATTCTGGCGATACTGGGGACCAGATCGGGCGTACCATCAAACGGGGATGATCAATATGATCTATGCCCTGCGCGAGGCGCTGCTGGAGATCCGCGAGGAGGGACTCGAGGCGCGGTGGACGCGACACAGTGCCAACCAGAGAGCCCTGGTAGCCGGGCTGGAGGGGATGGGCCTGCGGCCGGCGGTGGAGGATGCGGCGATCCGCCTGCCCTCGCTAACCACCGTGATGGTGCCGGATGGCGCGGATGATAAGGTGGTGCGCGGGCGCCTGATGAGTGAATACGGCATCGAGATCGGTGGTGGGCTGGGCAAGTTCGCGGGCAAGGCGTGGCGCATCGGGCTGATGGGCTATGCTTCACAGCGATCAAACGTGATGCTCCTGCTGACGGCGTTGGTCGACCTGCTCAAGAACGAGCACGTCGACGAGGGGCTGGCCGCCGCCGCTGCCGTGTACTCGTAGAGTCGCGCGGAGACAGAAAACGTACCACGGAACACACGGAAAAAGAGCTGCTGTAAGATGCGCGAGGGCATCGTCCTACTGACTAGAGAGTGGCGCCTTTTGTGGCAAGATGTCGGTCTTGGCGGAGCCGCGTGTCTGAGTGGAGCCGCTGAAAATAAGGAGAATTACCCGGATGCGTCTGAAAGCGATCTTTTGTGAGGTCTTGGCACGACAGGCCTATTATGTGGCCGCTCTAAGCCCCCATGTCATCGATATTGAGCTGGTGCGCAAGGGCCTCCACAACGAGCCAGACACATTGCGCGCCGAGTTGCAGCGTAAATTGGATGCGGTGCAAGAAGGGCAGTACGATGCCATCGCGATGGGGTATGGATTGTGCAGCAATTCTATCGAGGGCATTGTGTGTCCTCATACGCCGATGATTGTGCCGCGAGCGCACGATTGCATCACCCTATACCTGGGCTCAGCGGAACGATATGCACAAGAGTTCCGGCAGAACCCGGGCACCTATTGGTTCACCGCAGACTATATCGAGCGTGGTGGGGACGATAACCGGATATCGCTGGGCGCTGGCGATGACAAGGATATGAGCAAGACGTACCAGGAGTATGTGGAAAAGTACGGCCAGGACAATGCCGATTATCTCATGGAAGTGATGGGCGCATGGAAGCAACACTATAACCGCGCCGCCTATATCGACACGCAAGAGATTCGCCTGCCAGATTATACGGGCGACGTCAAGGACCTGGCCAGCCGCAGAGGGTGGAATTTCGAGCCTATGGTGGGCAGCCTGATCATCCTCAAGGATCTGCTCGAAGGGAATTGGGACGACAAGCGCTTTCTCACCGTCCCACCCGGGAAGACGATCGTGCCTTGCTACGATGACCAGATCATCGCCGCGCGCGAGCCATCGACCAAGCCCGCCCAGGAAAGGCCTATCACGGGCGTGGCCCAGTGGGGCAAGCTGCTATCGTCTTAGGTGATATAAAGGAGAAGAGCATGTTATTGATCGATTCCCATTTGGACTTGGCCATGAACTCGATCGAGTGGGATCGTGATTTGGAGCTCGATGTGTACGAGATTCGCCGCCGCGAGGCCAATATGACGGAAAAGGGGCGCGCGCGGGGCACCCTCACCTTTCCCGAGATGCGCAAGGCGGAGATGGGGGTTTGCCTGGCTACGGTGATCAAGCGCACCGCACGGCCTAATAGCCCAGCGACTGGCGTGGCGAACCAGGAAATCGCGTATGCCCATGCACAGGGGCAGCTGGCCTACTATCGAGTTCTGGAAGCGCAGGGCAAGATTCGTATTATCACAGATTGGCCCAGTCTGGATGCTCATTGGAAAGGCTGGCAAGCGCGAGGAGCGCAGGAACCACTGGGTTTCATCTTGAGCATGGAGGGCGCGGATCCCATCGTTTGGCCCGGGCAAGTGCACTCCTGGTGGGAGCAGGGGATGCGGGTGGTGAGCATATCGCACTATGGCGTGAGTGCGTATGCGCACGGCACAGGCACCGTTGGCGGACTGACGGCAGAAGGACGGGAGCTGCTCAAAGAGATGGATTGCGTGGGGATGATCCTGGACCTCAGCCATCTCTCGGATGCGGCGTTCTGGGAGGCATTGGACGTTTTTAAAGGGCCGATTTTGGCCAGTCACAACAACTGCCGCGCCCTGGTTCCAGGGGACCGCCAGTTCTCGGACGAGCAGATCAAGGCCATCGTGGCTCGCGGCGGAGTGATCGGTGTAGCGCTGGACGCCTGGATGCTGTGGCCCGGATGGGTGATCGGCGAAACGCCCAACACCGTGGTCAGCATGGAAGCGGTGGCCGACCAGATCGAGCATATGTGCGCTGTGGCAGGGAATGCACGGCATGTGGGCATCGGCAGCGACCTCGATGGGGGCTATGGCACCGAGCAGACGCCATACGACCTGGATACTGTCTATGACCTGCAAAAGATACCCGGGTTGTTGCGCAAGCGGGGATTTTTGGAAAGCGACATCGAAGCGGTGATGCACGGCAACTGGATAAGATATTTCCAGGAGGCGTGGGCGGGATTTTGACAAAGGGCCTCGTTAGATTATACTCATCTTATGAGGCGGGGCTGTAGCTCAGCTGGGAGAGCGCGTCAATCGCACTGATGAGGTCAGGGGTTCGAATCCCCTCAGCTCCATGCCGGGAACCTTGCCTATAATCGAAAAGTATGGGGCTGTAGCTCAGTTGGGAGAGCGATTGAATGGCATTCAATAGGCCAGGGGTTCGAATCCCCTCAGCTCCACTGGAGATTTCGGTCATTTATCGGTGAGCAGGGTCCCGGATCAGTAGAAAAACCCCTTCGTCCATCTGGCGAGGGGGTATTTTGTTGTCGGCATGTTGCTTCACGTAAGAAGCTTTGGCGGTATAGTTGCCGTAGGTTGACAGGAGCATGGGGCTAGTGTTACCATGCCCCGCATTCATTTGCCTAGTGCGAACCAGGAAGGACCAGCATGGATAGACGAGCGCCCAAATATCAACCCCAGGAAATCCAGACCAAGTGGCAGAAAAGATGGGAAGAGACCGGGCTCTACAAGACTGTAGAGGATCCCTCTCGCCCCAAGCATTACGCCCTGACGATGTTGCCCTATACGTCAGGCGACCTACACATTGGCCACTGGTACGCCATGGCGCCCTCCGATGCCAAAGCGCGCTTTATGCGGATGAAGGGGTATAACGTTTTCTTTCCGGTGGGGTTCGACGCTTTCGGGCTGCCGGCGGAGAACGCGGCGATCCAGCGTGGCATCCACCCCAAAAAGTGGACGCTGGATAATGTGGAGCGCATGCGCAAGCAGTTGCGTACTATGGGCGCCATGTGGGCCTGGGATCGGGAAGCCGTTAGCTGCCTGCCGGGGTACTATAAATGGACAGAGTGGTTCTTTCTCAAATTCTACGAAAAGGGCCTGGCATATCGCAAGATGTCGCCCGTGGACTTTTGCCCCAAGTGTAATACCACGTTGGCGCGCGAGCAGGTGTGGGGGGAAGATCGCCATTGCGAGCGCTGCCACACGCCCGTGATCAAGAAGGACCTGGAGCAGTGGTTCTTCCGGATCACCAACTATGCTGACGAGTTGCTGGAGGGCCTGGAAAAGATCGATTGGCCCGAACGGGTAAAGATCATGCAGCGCAACTGGATCGGGCGGAGCGAGGGCGCGCGAGTACGCTTTCGCTCGACAGATGGCGACCCGATCGAGATCTTTACCACGCGACCCGACACGCTGTGGGGGGCTACGTTCATGGTGTTGGCTCCCGAACACCCTCTTGTGGAAAAGCTGACCAGCGAGGGGCAAAGCCACAACGTGGCCGATTACCAGTTTCAGGCCACACGGCAGAGCGAGATCGAGCGCCTGTCCACAGAGAAAGAAAAGACGGGCGTGTTTACGGGCGCCTATGCCGTGAACCCGGTGAATGGGGCGCGCATCCCGATCTGGATCGCGGACTATGTGATGATGGGTTACGGTACGGGGGCGATCATGGCCGTACCGGCACACGACGAGCGGGATTTCGCTTTTGCTCTGAAATTCGGCCTGCCGATCATCCCGGTCATCGATAGGCCAGACGGCGTGGCCAAGAGCCAGGTGCTAACAGGCTCTGTGCGTCCCGGGCTAGAGGAAGCGCTGGCCCAGGAGGGTATCGCGTTCGAGCGCCAGCGGACCGGGACTGGACAGGACAAGTTCCAGATCACGTTGCAGGGCGCGGCGCAGATCGAGCGCTATGTCGAGCTGGCGCGGCGGCATGTGGCCGAAGGTCACTGGATCGAGGTGGTAGGGGCGCGTTGGCTCGTCATCTTCCAGGATGGGGTGATGTCCCTGGACAGTGTGGAAGCCGATCAGCGCATCCTGGCAGCGTGCCTGGCGCTGGCGCGAGCGCAAAAGACGCCCGAGGAGAAGCAGCTGGCGGACGAAGCGCAGTCTTGGCGCAGCACGATGGAAGTGCTGTGGAGTGTGCCATTCTACCGCGACGTGTTGATCCATACGGAATATGGCACCATGATCAACTCCGGCGCGTTCACGGGCACGACCGGCGACCGGGCCAAAGCAGCGGTCACGGAGCAGCTCAAGGAGAACGGACTGGGAGACTACCAGGTTACGTATCGCCTGCGCGACTGGCTGATCAGCAGGCAGCGCTACTGGGGCGCGCCCATCCCCATGGTGTACTGTGCCCAGTGTGGCGTTGTGCCCGTGCCCATCGAGGAACTGCCCGTATTGCTACCCGATGATGCAGAGTTCATGCCTACGGGGGAATCGCCGCTCAAATATCACCAGGGTTTTCTAAACACCACATGCCCGCGCTGCGGCGGGCCCGCGCAACGGGAAACCGATACCATGGACACTTTTATGTGTTCGTCGTGGTATCACTATGCCTACGTCAGCCCGTACTATGAGGGGGATGTCCCCTTTGATCCGCAAAAGGGCGAATACTGGCTGCCCGTCGACCAGTATACAGGCGGCATCGAGCATGCCACGATGCACCTGATGTACACACGGTTCTTCACCAAGGTGATGCGCGACCTGGGTCTGGTGGACTTTGACGAACCGATGTTGGCTCTATTCACCCAGGGGATCATCCTGGGTGAGGACAATGAAAAGATGAGCAAGTCTCGGGGTAATGTAGTCAACCCCGACGACTATGTTTCAACACTGGGCGCCGACGCGGTGCGTGCCTTTTTGATGTTCATCGGTCCCTGGGAGTTGGGCGGTAGCTGGAGCTCCACGGGGATCGAAGGCGTCTTTCGCTTTATCACTCGTATCTGGACGATGATCCTGGAGGAACGCCAGGGGCCCACACAGAAAGCCTCTGAGCAGGAGATTGCCAACCTGCGGCGGCTTACACACAAGACGATCAAGCGAGTTTCATCGGACATCGAATCTTTCAAGTTCAACACGGCCCTGGCAGCGCTGATGGAATTCAACAATGCCCTGGTCAGAAGCAAAGAGAGTGCGGTGTATGGGACTGAGGCCTGGGATGAGGCGACCAAGTCTCTGGTGCTGATGATCGCACCGATCATGCCGCACGTGGCGGAAGAGCTATGGGAGCGCCTCGGAGAGGCATACAGCGTGCACAACCAGGCTTGGCCCCAGTTCAACGCCGCGTTCGCTGCCGACGTTACGATCACCGTGGTGGTACAGGTCAATGGTCGAGTGCGTGGACGGTTGGAGTTACCTGCCGATTCGAGCGAAGAGGATGCGCGCAACGCTGCGTTGGCGCAAGAGAACGTACAGAAATTCTTGGAAGGGCTACAGATCTCCAAAGTGGTGTACGTGCCAGGCAAGTTGGTCAACATCGTCGCGCGCTAGATCGCCAGAGCTAGACAGTCACGACCAAGGTTTCGTTTGACAGAGGCAGAGGGGCGCTGGTACAATGCGCTTGGGGTGGGTCCCGTGGTAGCTAGGGATGGAGACAGCATGGTAGAGAAGATGCCTGATCGTGGTACACGGAGGCGAAGCCTCATTTTCCTGGGCGTCATCCTGCTCATCCTGGGTGGCTGCACCAACTCGTCCCAGCCGGGCGATACATTGACATACCGGCTGCCTACAGCGATCACGATCGATGTGGGCCAATCCCTTCCCGGCACGCAGATCATCTACGAGAGCCAAGGAGAGAATGGCGCCAACGTGCTGATCAATGGGCAGAGGGCGCTCAAACGCAAGGGAGACTCGCTCAACTGGAAGGGAGACCTGCTCGATGGCGTTGCTGCGGACCTTAGACTGCGGGTTGCCTGGTACACGGAAGATGCACTGTATGTGGTAGGCACTGCGCGCCTAGATATCGCGCAAGCGAGGCCCACAGCGAGCCAGATTGTGACCTCCTCGGAGGTCAAACTCGGGGGGGCCGCCACCTACCAGGTGCGAAAAGGGCAGGCTATTCCAGGATCTACCGTGACCTACGAAGAAAAGATGTCTGATGAAGCCAGGTTGGGGGGTATTCCCGACTACCCATACCGCAAAGCAGGAGATTCGATCTTCTGGGAAGGCACGCTGCGCGAGGGAGTTTATGTGCGCCTCGACTTACGGTTGTTGCAATACGACACCCGTAGCATGCGGGTGGGGGGGCTGGTCACACTGTGGATAGGCCAGTAGACGGGCTCTACGAGCCAGGATGTGCGCTGGGGTTAAGGGCGTAGCGTGGCAGCCTTGCGTTTTGCTGCCAATCTAGCTATAATATGCTCAAGCTTGTTATGCCAAGAAGGAGAGGGAGAGTGGAGGAACAGGAGGCCAGTGCGCAGTCCTTAGAAGGAGGTGAGGCGTCTAGCCAGTCTGGCAAGTCGATGGCGGAACTGCTGGATGAAGAGTGCAAGATCCCAGAGCGTGGCGAGATCGTCGAAGGTGTGATTGCCGAGATCACGCCATCCGAAGTGCTGGTGGACATCGCCTGCAAATCGGAGGGGGTAGTCCCTATTCGCGATCTCGAGCGATTGGACGCCGACATGCGCAAATCGCTCAAAGTGGGGGCCAGCGTCTACGTGTTTGTTGTTCGTCCCGAGGATGGCGAAGGGAACACGATCCTTTCCCTTTCACGCGCGCTGATGGAGAATGATTGGCGCCAAGCCACAACCCTCTTTGACGCGGGAGAAACCTTCGAAGAGACCGTGGCCGGAAGCAACAAGGGTGGACTTATCATCAATATCGGGCGCCTGCGAGGGTTTGTGCCGGCCTCGCAGATCACCAGTGTGCGGTTGCCGCGGGAAGGGAACGATGAGGAGCGCGAGGCCATTCTGCAAAAGCTGGTGGGGCAGAAGGTCCGCATCAAGATTATAGAGCTCGACCGGCGACGCAACCGGCTGATCTTGTCGGAGAGAGCGGCGGTGCGAGAGTGGCGCCAGGGCCAGAAGGAACGGCTCTTGGATGAGCTCGCCGAAGGCATGGTGCGACGAGGGGTTGTGAGCAGCCTGTGCGATTTCGGTGCATTTGTGGATCTTGGTGGGGCGGATGGCCTGGTGCATCTGTCGGAGATCTCTTGGCGACGGGTTGGACATCCCAAGCAGGTTCTGTCTGTCGGCCAGGAAGTGGACGTCTTTGTGTTGTCGGTGGATCGCGACAGCCGCCGTATTGCGCTAAGTATCAAGCGGCTGCAAAAAGAGCCCTGGAGCACGGTGGAAGAGCGGTACCAGATCGGCCAACTGGTTACGGGCAAGATCACCAAGCTAACCGATTTCGGGGCTTTTGCGCGTCTAGACGAGGACATTGAAGGGTTGATCCATATTTCGGAGCTTGCCGAGAATCGTATCAACCACCCGAAAGAAGTGGTACAGGAGGGTCAGGAACTCACGCTGAGAGTGATTCGCATCGATGCGAGCAAGCAACGGTTGGGACTGAGCTTGCGGCGTGTGGATGATGACCAGTTTTCTGAAGAGTACGATTGGCAAGAACCCGGTCAACTTGCGGATCTGGGCAGCCCAACAGAGGACGAGTAGAAGCAGAGTTGTAAGGTCAGGCAGAATCTGCGGGTCCTCCAAAGGGCGAGCTGATGTCGAAATCACTGGCCGTGTAGGACCCGCAGCCCACCTCGGGATAGGCACTTTTCCCGAGGCGCCAGGATCAAGGCTTGGGGCTGAAAAGGGGGGCGATCGTGGATGGGGCCGGTGTGCCATCGTACACTGCGCCCCAGTTTGTTTTACAGAATAGATGTATTCTGAGATTCGTCTCTCAATAATGCCGCATTGGAGAGCGGGTAGGACGCTAGCTCGAGCTAACGAGATGATGGAACTCGGAGCCATCGAGCTGCGTATGATTTACGGTGACTAGGTACGTCGTTGGGCGGGCCAAGACCGAAGGAAGCAGAGATTATAGAGATCATCCTGATATAGGTCATCTACTGGTCCGAGGTGGTTTTGTTGTTTGGTGTTTGGGACGAAGAGAAAATGGGTGAATTATGGCTGATAATTTTGATCGTTTCACCAAGCGGGCGCGCCAGGCCTTAAGTATGGCCCAGGAAGAAGCCCGACGTATGAACCACGGATACATTGGGACTGAACATCTGTTGCTTGGCTTGATCCGCGAGGAAGAAGGCATTGCCGCACGGGTACTGACAGATTTGGGTCTTTCGACCAATCAGATGCGGCGCGCCGTAGAACGCATGGTAGGCCGTGGAGAGAGGCTAGTGCCCGGCTTGCAGCTTTCTGAGCAGACTAAACGCATGATCGAGCTAGCCGTGGATGAAGCGCGGAGGCTGGGTCATCACTATATCGGGACGGAGCACCTGCTGCTGGCCCTTTTGCGGACCCAGGATTCCATGGCTGTGGCGATCCTGGAGAGCCTGAATGTCAACCGAGAGATTGTGCGCAGAAGAGTGTACGATCTGATGCGCCAAGAGGCGATCCCTTCAGGAGCACCGCAACAGCCCGCCCGCAAGGAAAAGGACAAGACTGTCCTAGAGCAGTTGGGTGTTGACTTGACCGAATTGGCCCGACAGGGAGAACTTGATCCCGTGATTGGGCGCAGGAAGGAAATTGAGCGCGTGGTGCAGATCCTGGCTCGCCGCACCAAGAATAACCCGGCCCTCATTGGCGAGCCCGGTGTAGGGAAAACCGCCATTGTTGAGGGTCTGGCGCAGAGGATTATTGCGGGCGAAGTGCCCCAGGATTTGCAGAACAAGCGACTCGTGCGGCTGGATGTGGGTTCGCTGGTGGCAGGCACCATGTATCGTGGACAATTCGAAGAGCGCCTGAAACGGGTGATCGACGAGATCAAGTCCACAGAGACAGTGCTATTCATCGATGAACTCCATATGCTGGTGGGGGCTGGCGCAGCGGGCAGTTCCGTTGATGCAGCGAATATCCTCAAGCCGGCATTGGCGCGAGGTGAGCTGCAGTGCATCGGGGCAACGACGTTGAACGAGTATCGCAAGCACATCGAAAGCGACGCGGCTCTGGAACGACGATTCCAACCCGTGTTTGTGGAAGAGCCATCTGTCGATGAGGCCATCGCGATCCTGAAAGGTATCCGTAGTCGATACGAGGAGCACCACCATCTGTCCATCACAGACGATGCACTGGAAGCAGCAGCCCACCTTGCGGCTCGCTATGTGCCGGATCGTTTCTTGCCGGACAAGGCAATCGATCTGGTGGATGAAGCAGCCAGTCGAGTCCGAGTATTCAAGGCGTTACATCCCGAGGAGGGGCCTGAGGGGTTGGTGGAGAATGGACCCGGCGACAAGGTGGTTGACGAGGCTCCAGTGGTACCTGCGTTTGGCGATGTAGATGTACAGGATGAATTTCGGATGCTGGCCGACCAGCTGAGCCTGGACGTGCCTGTCAAAGAGCATCCGTTGCTTCGCGTAACGGCCGATGATATCGCCGAGATCGTCTCCATGTGGACAGGCGTGCCGGTGGCCAATATCGCCGAGGAAGAGTCTGTGCGCTTGTTAAGCATGGAGGATTTCCTGCACAAGCGCATCGTTGGGCAAGAGGACGGGATCCGAGTGCTGGCTCGTTCGGTGCGCCGGGCTCGCGCCGGGCTCAAAGACCCGCGCAGGCCCATTGGATCGTTCATCTTCCTGGGGCCCACGGGTGTGGGCAAGACGGAGCTGTGCAAGGCATTGGCCGAGTTCATGTTTGGCAGCGACGAGGCCTTGTTGCAGTTCGACATGTCCGAGTTCATGGAGCGCCATACCATCTCTCGATTGGTGGGTGCGCCTCCTGGATATGTGGGCTATGAGGAAGCTGGGCAGTTGACGGAGGCCATTCGACGCAGGCCCTATTCCGTAGTGTGTTTCGATGAAGTCGAGAAAGCCCATCCTGAGGCATTCAACATGCTGTTGCAGATCATGGAGGATGGCCATCTCACGGACGCCAAAGGGCGAAAGGTGGACTTTCGTAACGCGATCATCATCATGACATCCAATGTGGGTAGTGCAACGATCACACGCGAGGCTGCATTGGGGTTCGCGACGCTGCGTGGCGCGGAAAGCGAGGACTCGGAGTACCGGGAGATGAAGAGCAAGCTGATGAAGGAACTCAAAAAGCTCTTCCGACCCGAGTTTCTGAACCGCGTCGATGAAGTTGTGGTCTTTCACGAGCTGACCCGAAGCGATATCGAAAAGATCGTGGCGATTCAATTGGAGACCCTGACCGATCGATTGGTCGATCACAACATCACCATCGAGTGCACGGATGCAGGCCGCGATCGACTGGTTAGCGAAGGTTACGACCCGCAATTTGGGGCACGACCTCTTCGCCGGGCGATCCAGCGACTGGTCGAGGACAAGCTGGCCGAAGAGATGTTGAACGGCCGGATCAAGGACGGGGATACGGTGGTGGTCGACGCCGAGGCGGATGAGATCGTCTTGCGCTCCAAGGAGAATAGAGGAGTGCCTACCATCCTGCTCTCTGGCCAACAGAGGTAAGTATGAAGGGCCGCACCCATTTCGTTTGCCAATCCTGTGGCGCTATGCAGGCGCGCTGGATGGGGCGGTGTCCCGAGTGTGGCGAATGGAATACCCTGGTCGAGACGGTGATCGAGGAACCAGGCCGGCCCGTCTCGGCCAGGGGTAGTGGCGCTGCGATTCCGGAGAGCCAGGCTCAGCCCCTCTCTGAAATTGTCATGCAGGGCAGCGAGCGTTTGCCGGTACCGATGGAGGAGCTAAACCGCGTGCTCGGAGGCGGGATCGTCCCGGGTGAAGTGGTTTTGATCGGAGGCGATCCAGGTATTGGCAAGTCGACGTTGCTGTTGCAGCTGGCGGCCCTTATGAGCACGGAGGAATCTCCCGTGCTCTATATATCTGGCGAGGAATCGCCCCAGCAGATCAAGCTGCGGGCCGAGCGGCTAGCGATCGATACGCCGAACCTGTTAGTCCTCGGGGAAACGAATCTAGAAAACATCCTTTCCCAGATTGAAGCTGCCAAGCCCCGCCTAGCGATCGTAGATTCCATACAGTCGATCTACAACGAAGAGTTGACCTCATCGGCTGGGAGCATCAGTCAAGTTCGGGAGTGCGCCACAGCCATTTTGCGCTTGGCCAAGGCACAGAACGTACCCACCTTTCTTGTCGGTCACGTCACCAAGTCGGGAGCGATTGCTGGCCCCAGGGTGCTGGAGCACATTGTGGATACGGTGCTGTACCTCGAAGGGGAAAGGTTTCACGCGTTCCGGCTCTTGCGCAGCGTGAAAAACCGCTTCGGATCCACCAATGAGGTGGGGGTTTTTGAGATGCGCGACCAAGGCCTGGTAGAGGTCAGCAATCCTTCTCAGCTGTTTCTCGAGGAGAGGTTGGGCCATGCGTCAGGCTCGGCTGTCGTCGTGACCATGGAGGGCACGCGCCCCCTATTGGTGGAGATTCAGGCGCTGGTAAGCAAGGCCGGCGGAGAGATCCCTCGGCGCACATGCAACGGTGTAGACATCAACCGTGTCTTACTGTTGGCTGCAGTGTTGAGTAAACGCGTGGGACTGCGGCTAGAGGACCAAGACATTTTTGTCAACGTGGTGGGCGGGCTGCGCGTGCGTGAACCAGCTGTTGACCTAGCCATTGCCGTAGCCATCGCATCAAGCTACTATAACCGGCCCGTGTATGCGGACCTGGCCATCTTTGGTGAAATCGGTCTTGCGGGCGAATTACGCAGCGTGGGCCAGGCAGATCGGCGTTTGCGGGAAGCCTCCAAGCTGGGATTTCAGCGCGGGCTCATGCCCCGCACCCGGGGGCTAGAGAGCTCCGGCCAGGGCAGTATGGAGCCCATGACGGTGCGCTCCCTGGCTGAGGCGATCGCGCTGGCGTTGGAGCATCCCAAGGCGTGACGTTGGCCATTGGAGGGTATAGGAAGGAGGGCGCAGGTTATCAAATAGAGTAAAAAGGGCTTACAACTGAGCATCCAGAAGGCGCGCATCCGGCTTGCGACTTTTCAGGAGGAGCACTTATGTCTTTTGATCTCATCTTGCGCCTTTCGGTTATGGTCATTGGCGCCCTAGTGGGGTGGCAACTGGCGGTGGTCTTTTCAGATTGGCTTCCGCCAGACTTTCCTGTCGCTCAAGGGCTTTATCGTTTTATTCTTGTCCTTCCGTGTGCTATCTTTGGTTTTATTATCTCTCCCTATATCACCACCCTACCCTATCGCGCTCTGCGGGATCGTCTGCACAAAGTCTCGGCTCGTTCGCTCATCATGGGCGCCATTGGTCTCATGGGAGGGCTGGCCATCGCGGTCCTATTGGCACTGCCACTCTCTTTGCTACCTGGGCTATTCGGTAAGGTACTCCCTCTGCTAGTGGCCGTGGTCCTTGGCAGCCTGGGAGCGGGGCTGATGATTGTGCGAGACCGGGACATCGTGTCGATGTTGAAGGTGTTGCTGACCAAAGATGGGGGCCGCCATCGACAGAATGCGATTATCCTCGATACGAGCGTGATCATCGATGGGCGTGTGGCTGACGTTTCTCAGACGGGTTTCATCAACGGCGCCTTGATCGTGCCCCGCTTTGTGCTCGACGAATTACAGCATATCGCAGATTCTGCGGATGTCTTGCGGCGCAACCGCGGCCGCCGCGGGCTGGACATCCTGAACAAGCTGCAAAAAGATAGCCAGGTGCCGGTTGAGATCGTGGAGACAGATTTCAAGGATATCCGAGAAGTAGATAGCAAGCTAGTCAGGATGGCTCAAGAGATCGAGTGCCCCATCCTGACGAACGATTACAATCTCAACCGCGTGGCGGAACTGCAGGGAGTGAAAATTCTGAACATCAACGAACTGGCTAACGCCATCAAAGCGGTGGTGTTGCCCGGTGAGGTTCTGCGCGTGCAGATCATCCAGGACGGCAAGGAATTGGGCCAAGGCGTAGGTTATCTGGATGACGGAACGATGATTGTGGTGGAAGAGGGTCGACGGCACATCAACAGTGTAGTGGAGATCACGGTGACCCGCGTGCTGCAAACAGTGGCCGGGCGAATGATCTTTGGCCAACTGATGGATAGCAAACGGTAGTTATCGATGGCAGCACGACTCATCAGGGCTGAGGATAGCCAACAGATCGGTCAGTTGCTCAAGCCGCTCCTGGTAGAGACGTATGGACGCTGGGAGGCGTCCAGTGGTAGCGGTTTGGATAGCGCGACGTGGTATCGCATCCTCGTTGAGGCGGTCCAGCAGGAATCCTCGACTAAAGCGCAGATGGTGGCGCTGTGCGAGTTCGCTTTGGCTGCCGACGATGACTCCTTGGCGAGCCGAATGGACAGGTGGACTGCTGAAGCCAAAGAGGCTTGGGGTGATCCGTATACAAGCCTCGTGCTCGAAAGATGCCTCGAAACACTGAGACCGGAGCACCTGGCTACCACGGAATCCGCGGCGCGTTATTTCCAGGAGCTGAGGCACTATTTTCGTGATACAGCCGGCGTACGAGGACAGAGGGTGATGTCTTCGGTGCGGGCTGCGCTCACCGGATCGCTGACAGGGCCTTGCCTGGGCATCGTCGCAACGTTGCTGGGCTGGCAACGTTGCATCGATCGGATAAGGGATGGTTTGCCATGATGGTGCATGGGCAGGTGGCATGGCAGTGCATCTGTACCTAGGGACGTACCCGCCGGGTGACGTCCCTTTTGTGCTCCTTTCCGTATGTTGCGAGGTAGAGCCAATCGATTTTAGGGGTGTAAAGAGATGACACTGAAAATATACAACTCGCTGACGCGACAGAAAGAGACTTTTGTTCCCCTCCATGAAGGGCGGGTGCAGATGTATGTCTGCGGGCCGACGGTTTACAATGATGCTCACCTTGGGCATGGCAAGACCTATGCGAATTTCGACACGATGGTGCGTTACCTGCGTTACCTGGGATATCGAGTGCTCTATGTGCAGAATATCACGGACGTCGGGCACTTGCTCGACAGTGGTGAGGATCGAATGCTCAAGGGGGCGGCGCGGGAGCATATGCAACCGATGGAACTCGCCGAGATCTACACCAGGCGCTATTTCAGGGATATGGATCGCCTGAATGTGACTCGCCCCGACATTTCCCCTCGTGCCAGCGGCCACATCCCCGAGATGATCGAGTTGATCCAAACGCTCATGGAAAAGGGGATCGCCTACGAGGTCAACGGATCGGTGTACTTTGACGTGAGCAAGTTCGCAGACTATGGCAAGCTGTCCGGTCGTAGAGTGGAGGAACTGCAGGCAGGCTCGCGCGTCGAGGTGTTGCAAGAGAAGCGAAACCCAGCCGACTTTGCCCTATGGAAGCGCGCGGAGCCGGAGCATATCATGCGCTGGAACAGCCCCTGGGGACAAGGATTCCCCGGCTGGCATATCGAGTGCTCGGTGATGTCGACCAAGTACCTGGGCCAGCCTTTCGACATCCATGGTGGGGGCGTGGAGAACAAATTCCCCCATCACGAATGCGAGGTAGCCCAATCGGAGGCGGCCACAGGGGAGTCTTTTGCCCGATACTGGATACATAATGGCATGCTGATGATACGGGGCGAGGAGATGCACAAGTCGCTGGGCAACTTTGTAACCCTGGAGCAGGCATGCAATCGGTGGGATCCCATGGCCATACGCTTTTTTATTCTGCTTAGCCACTACCGGGGCCCGCTCGATGTGACCGATGAAGCCCTGGATGCCGCTGAGAAAGGCTTGAACAGGTTGCTGGGCGCCATTCGCAGCATTCGACAGCGCTCGAGCACGGCCCCCAAAGGGGTGGTAGGCGCCAGCGTGCAATCTCTCCTGGAGCGAACACGCCAGCAGTTTGAGGAGAGCATGGATGACGATTTCAACACGCCAGGGGCCATCGCCGCGCTCTTTGACATGACCCGCGAGGTTAATGGATTGCTGGCCGGCGCAGAACCACCCAATGCGGCAGAATTGGACGCGATCGATGCATTCTATAAGCGGCTGGTCGGCGATGTCTTGGGAGTGCTTCCGGAGACACTGGACGCGGAGATGGCGACCGGATTAGCCACTGGGCTGATCGATCTGTTGGTGGAGACACGTACCAAGCTACGGCAAGTCAAACAGTGGGCACTGTCGGATGAGATTCGGGATCAACTGGTCGCTTTAGGGGTGCAGCTGCGGGATGGGCCCGACGGCACGACCTGGACCTTGGTATAGATGAGCCAGAAATGAAGACAGGTGAGATCCTAGCCGGGCGCAACGCCGTATATGAGGCGTTGCGCGCCGGGCGCCGACGCATCGAGAGGGTGCTGGTGGCCGAAGGCGCAGAGCAAAAAGGCACCCTCCAGCAGATCGTGCGGTTGTGCCAGCGCGAGGGGATTGCCCTGGTGTCGGTACGACGGCGCAACTTGGATGAGATGGGTGGCGGGTTGGAACACCAGGGGGTAATCGCTGAAGTTTCAGCGTACCCTTACGTGGAGTTGGACGATCTTTACGCTATATCTCAACAACGGCAAGAGGATCCGTTTTTCCTGGTCCTCGACTCATTGCAGGATCCACAGAACGTTGGCTCGTTGTTACGCACAGCCGAGGCCGTCGGTATCCACGGGGTTATCCTGCCGGAACGGCGCGCCGTCGGGATCACGGCCGCAGTTAGCCGCGCCTCAGCCGGAGCCGTGGAGCACCTATCGATTTGTATGGTGACCAACGTGGCGCGGACCATAGAGGAACTCAAAGCGAGGGGCACGTGGGTCGTGGGTGTGGAGAAAACGCCTGCGGCCCAGGACTATCGCGCGGTGAATCTGGGCATGCCCCTGGCCTTGGTGATGGGCAGTGAAGGGGCGGGGATGAGGCGCCTGGTGTTGGAGCGTTGCGACTTGGTTATCCACGTACCCATGCAAGGGCATATTTCCTCGCTCAACGTGGCCGTGGCGGGATCTATCCTGCTATACCAAGCCTGGAGTGCACGCCATCCCCCAAGCTAATGGCAGAGTTGTGCTATGGGGGCGATTCACGGGATTTGCCCAAGACGCTCGGATGAGGGTTGTCCGAGCGCTTTTGAGGATAGGTAGAGAGGTCCAAAGGCGGGCTGAATTAGATTTTGGACCTCTATCGTAACTGTGGTATACTCCCCAGTCGGCCAACTTGACCACCATGCTGGTTGAGCTATAATAGCCAACTAGCTATCAAGCCGACGTAGCTCAACGGCAGAGCAGCGGTTTTGTAAACCGCTGGTTGCGGGTTCAAGTCCCTCCGTCGGCTCCACGAACTGAGTGGGGTTCCGGGGAACGGAATCCGGTTTTTACAAATGGGCAGGTACCCAAGCGGCCAAAGGGGACTGACTGTAAATCAGTTGGCACAGCCTTCGGTGGTTCGAATCCGCCCCTGCCCACCTGTTGTTTTCGATGCCCACGTAGCTCAGTCGGTAGAGCACGTTCTTGGTAAGGACGTGGTCATGGGTTCAACTCCCATCGTGGGCTCCATTCTGTGGTGGCTGGCCGTAGGACGGCATGGCCATCCTGCGCTGTGCAGGGAATCAAGGAGGTTGTTCTAGGGATGGCGAAGAAAATATTCGAGCGCACCAAGCCACATGTGAACATAGGGACGATCG
>CAYQDH010000011.1:0-29824 GCA_964416075.1 uncultured Anaerolineales bacterium
TCGGCGTGATGGACCTGGACCGCAGCCCGGATTCTCGCCAAGTGCTGCAGCAGGTCACCGCCGGGGGTGATGTGCGCCTGGTGCAAGAGTGCTACAGTTACCAGCAAGTTGGCGAGTTGCTCACCCGCGGGGGGGCTGCGGCTGTGTTAGTCTTTCCTCCCGCGTTTGGCCGCTCGCTGCAGCAGGGCCGGCCGCTCCCTTTGCAGGCCATCATCGATGGCTCGGACTATTTCGGCTCCCGCAGCGTAGCCAACAACCTGGCGAGCCGCCTGATGGCGCTGGGGCTGCGCCTGTTACCGATCACAGATCAGGCAACCCCACCTCGCCTGGCGGTGCAGATGCGCACTCTATACAACTTTACCGGCAAATGGCTCTACGCCATGGTGCCTGGCCTGATGTCCGCGGCCTTGTGCTTCCCGGCCATCGCCGTGGCCCTGGCCTTTACCCGTGAGGTGGAGCGCGGCTCCTACGAAAGCCTCCTCTCCACACCATTGCGGCCCGCCGAATACTTATCAGGCAAGCTGCTCCCCTACCTGGCGACCGGCATGGTGGGCGCTGTGTTGGCCTGGGGGTTGGCCCTGGCCTGGTTTCGGGTGCCCTTTCGAGGCGCACTGCTCGATGAGTTGGCACTCACGCTGGTTTTTATGCTCGCCCTGATGAGCTTGAGCATCCTCGTCGGCGTGACCGCCAATGTGCAGCGCCACGCCATAATCATCATCGTGATCATCCTCTTTATCCCCACCTTTTTTATGTCTGGCCTGCTGGTGCCCCTGGATCCCGAGCGTCCCATGGCGGGCATCATCAAGCTGGTTCTGCCGGCGGCCAACTATGTGGTGAGCAACCGCGCCGTGTTCCTCAAGGGGCTGGGGTTGGCCGAGGTGTGGCCCGAGGTGCGCAACCTGCTGCGCATCGCCGGGCTGTCGTTGCTGGCCAGCTACCTGTTCATGCGGAGAAGGGTAGCATGAACGGGAAATCGGCTGCGCAACCCCGCCCCGGGGCGGCTGGCCCGTTGCCTGGTGATGCGACAAGGGGCGATGTTAACGCCAAGGCAGAGCCCTTGCGGGAATCGCTCTACCGCGTGGCCCAGCTGGTGCGCAAAGAGTTCTGGCAGTTGAGCCACGACCCGGTTTATGCCGTGCTACTGATTGGCCTGCCCTTGATGCTCCTCCTGTTGGTCGTCAACGTCGTCGAAGAGGGGGGCAGCTCGGTGGCCAATATCGCCGTGCTCGACCAGGATCGCACGCCCCTATCGCGCCAGCTGGTGGCAGCCATCGAGAACACCGGAGAGGCGCGGGTCAAGCTGTGGCTTACGCGCCTGGAGGATGGCCAGGCGGCGCTCAGCTCGGGCGAGGTGGTGGGCCTCATCGCCATCCCCCCAAGCTTTCAGCGGGATCTGGGCGCGCCCCAGTGGTCGACCGAGTTGCTCGCCGTGGTGGACGGGACGAATATCTGGATGGCGCAGAGCACATCATTGGCCATCTCAGGCGCCGTAAGCCGCTTTGCCGAGGATCTGACGAGGGCATACGGCGGCAGCATGGGGATATCCCTGCGCGCAACGCGCTACTTTGACATCGAGCGCGTGCACGACCAGATGTCGTCTCAATTTGGCTTTCTATCTTGTATGGTCGTTCTGTTGGTGGCCGGGATGGGGTTGGCGCGGGAGCGCGAGATGGGCACTCTGGAACAGCTTTTGGTGACCCCGCTAGGCCGCCTGGAGTTGCTGCTGGGCAAGGCGATGCCCGCGCTGCTGGTGGGCGTGGCCAACTTCTGGGTGCTTTGGGCGGCAGGCCGGCTGGTCTGGGACATGCCCACGCGTGGCTCGCTGCCCCTGCTCTTTGGCCTGGCTACCCTCTTTTTCCTGGCCGAGAGTGCCTGGGGGTTGTTCCTTTCGGCCAAGGCGGCCAACCAGCAGCAAGCGACCCAATTCATCTTTGTGCAAATCCTGGTCGATCTCTCTTTCTGCGGATACATCGTGCCGGTGCAAAACCTGCCCCGCCTTCTAGCCTGGTTCTCCGAGCTGCTGCCGCTGCGCCACTATCTGGAGTGTGTGCGCACGGTTATGCTGCGCGGCGGCGGCCTGGCCGATGTGCTGCCCCATGCGCTGGCCCTCATCGGGCTCAATCTGGCATTGTGGATCTTGTGCATTGCCGTGCTGCGCCAGAGATTGGACTAGCCAAGTGAGGTGTGCATGATGGCGAATGATGGCGCGCTGGAGGCGGTGGCACTCAGCAAGACCTTTGGCCAATTTGTGGCTGTCGACCGCGTCACCTTTACGATAGATCGCGGCGAGATCTTTGGCTTCCTGGGCCCCAATGGCGCGGGCAAGACAACGACCATTCGCATGCTTCTCTCGCTCATCGCGCCCACCTCCGGCTCGGCGCGTGTCCTCGGTTTCGACGTCGTGCATCAGCCAAGTGAGATTCGGCGCCGCATCGGCTATATGTCGCAACGCTTTAGCCTGTACAACGATCTGACGGTGAGCCAGAACCTCGAATTCTTTGGCGGCGCCTACGGGCTCCGCGCGCCGCAGCTCAAGCAGCGCATGGCCGCGGCCATCGAGATGGCCGGCCTGCGTGGGAGAGAGCGCCAGCTGGTCCAGCATCTGGCCGGAGGCTGGCGCCAGCGGCTGGCCTTGGGCTGCGCCATCCTGCACGAGCCGGAGATGCTCTTCTTGGACGAACCCACAGCGGGCGTCGATCCTATCTCGCGGCGCAGTTTCTGGGACCTGCTCTACGACCTCTCCGACCGCGGGCAGACTATCCTGGTGACCACGCACTATATGGATGAAGCGGAGCACTGTCATCGGCTGGCCTTCATCCAGCGCGGACGCATCGTGGCCCTGGGCGCCCCAGAAGAGATCAAGCGCAACCAGGTGCAGGGACAAGTGCTGGAGGTCGATTGTGATAGACCGGGAGAGGTCGTGGCGTTGTTGCGGCACGAGAGCTGCTTCCAGGGCGTGTCGTTGTATGGGGCGCAGATTCATGTGCTGGCCTTGGACCCCGAAAGTGCGGCCCGGCGCATTCGCGTTCTGCTGGATGAGCGAGGCATCGTGCTGCGGACCATCGAGGCTATCACGCCCACACTGGAAGACGCCTTTATAGCCAGTGTGAGCGGGAACGAGAAAAGTGAGTAGCACCCCCATGTCACGGGTAGCTTCTAGGCAAGCTTGAAGGAGCCTTTTATGCGGTCAACAATGCGCAGGACAACAGCAAGAGCCTCACTAATGTTCGTATTGGCAATCACGATGCTGGTGACAGTGGGGTGCCGCTCATCTGGTGTCACGAGCAGCGATGCGTTGCGCGCCTCCGGTACCATCGAGGCTGAACAGGTGCGGGTGGCGCCGGAAACGGGAGGCAAGGTCATCGATCTCCTCGTGGAGGAGGGCGCTCTCGTAGAGCTGGACCAGGTCCTGGGGCGGCTAGATGCCGCGCTTCTGCAAGCCCAGCGTGACCAGGCCCGCAGCGCCGTGGAAGGGGCACAGGGCGCTATCGATGCCGCGCAGGCCCAACTGGCCAGAGCGCGGGCCGGCGCGCGCCCTGAGGAGATCGCTTCGGGGCGCAGCGCTGTTGCCGCCGCAGAAGCGGGAATGAAGGTGGCCGCCGCGCAACGTGATGCGGCCGCTGCCCAGCACCTCGCCGCTCAAGCCAACCTGCTCGGCGCCCAGGGACAACTCGAGGCGGCGCAGGCCGGCCAGGCCGGCGCCCAGGCCGGTATCGGCGCTGCCGCCGCTAGCCTGGCCCGAGCCAAGAACGGCGCCACCCCTGAGGAGCAGGTTATCGCCGAGCGCAGCGTGGAAGTGGCCAAGAACGCCCTCTGGGGCGCACAGGCGCAACGAGACGCCATTTGCGGGCAGGTGGGCAAGGGCGCCAGCCAGGCTAACTGCGACGGCGCCAAGGCCGCCGTACAACAGGCCGAGGAGCAGGTACGCATCGCCGAGGTGCGCCTCGCCGAGGTGCTCCGTGGCGCCCGGCAGGAAGATATCGCCGTTCTACAGGCCGGGGTGCAGCAGGCCAACGCGGGGCTCTCGGCCGCTGCCGCCGATGCGAGCATCGCCCAGGCCGCAGTGGATGCTGCCAGCGCCGCCTTGGCTACGGCGGTGGCCAACTTGAGTGGCTCCGAGGCCACCCTCCAGGCCGCGCAGGCGCAGCGCGATCAGGCCCAGGCAGCCCTGGATCTGCTCCTGGCCGGGGCGCGGAGCGAAGACATCGCGCTCCTGGAAGCGCAGGTCAGGCAAGCGCAGGCGTCCTTGGCAGGCGCCGAGGCCACAGTGCGAGGCCTGGAGACGCAGATCGACCGCCTGACCATGAGGTCGCCGGTAGCCGGCATCGTCTTGGCCTGCACAGCCCACGTGGGCGAGCTCGCCGCCTCGGGCGCTCCCCTCTTTACCCTGGCCGACCTGCGGAACCTAACCCTGACGGTGTATATCCCCGAGGCCGACCTGGGTCAGGTGGCGCTCGGCCAGGAAGCACGCGTTACGGTGGATGCCTACGACGACGTCTTTATCGGGCGCGTCACGCACGTTGCGTCGCAGGCCGAGTTTACGCCCAAGAATGTAGAGACACGCGAGGAGCGAGTGAACATGGTCTTTGCGGTGGAGCTCACGTTGGATAACGCCGCGGGTCGCCTGCTCCCAGGCATGCCCGCGGACGCCACCTTTATCCCCCGGTCGCGGCCTTGAGCTCCTCGAACGCCACCTTGAGGTAATCCCCCTCGATTTGCGCCCAGGAAGGCTGCAGGCCGGCCAAGTACTGGGGCAATACCAGCGACCGCCGCAAGCTCCCCAGTTTGATCCGCAGCTCGTCTCCCTCTTTCTCCAGGCCCACTTTTTCCCCCTGTACACCCGTCACACGAAGGGCCAACATATAACGATTGCCCTCCATGTAAAAACGCACTGGTTGTTCCCGGGACAAGGGTACGATGGGGTCGAGACTGCCGTACAACTGCTCCGACAGTTGCCCCAGCGCTTCCAGGCCCACCACTTCCTGGCGCATCAGGGGCACCTCGAACACAGGGAGCGGGGCGAACAGGTCGCGTATCTCCTGCCGACGGAGGATCTGGTCGGCCTTCCAATGCGTGAAAAACGGATCCGCTACCTCTTCGGGCAGGACGCGATTGACAAAGAGCGCGTCCACGGCCAGACCAAAGAGGTTCATATAAGTATAAGCGCGCTGAGTCTCGCGCACGCTCATCGTTTCCGGGTTGAGCACCAGGCGCACCGAAGTCTGCTCGCTATCCGTAAGGATGCCCCGTAGTTCTTCCACCCGATCGAACAGCTCTTTGATGCGCGCCTGCACTACATCCTCACCGATGGGGATCTTGACCACGGCGCGGATCGAGGGGAGCAGCGCACGGATCACTCCCTTCGACCAAGTCGTAAGGAAGCGGGTGTACCAGCGGGTGAGGTCGGGTGCGCTGAGCAAGCGCATGGCTGCCCCCGTGGGGGCGCTGTCGATGATCAGCACTTGGTATTGACCCTCGTCATAGTAACGCTTGATGCGTACCAGGGCCAACACCTCATCCAGGCCGGGCAGCACCGCCAGCTCTCCGGCGACGGCGCTATCCAAGCCTTCGTCGCGCAGCACGGCGGCGATGCGGCGCTTGATATCGCCCCAATAACGCTCTAGCTCCGTGCCCGTGTCCAACTCGGCAGCGTCCAAAGGTAACGCATCGCCAGCCTGGTTACCCGGCCTGGCGATGCGTTGAGGCTCGTTACCCAGCGGCGTAGCCAACGCATCTGCGAGGCTGTGCGCGATATCCGTGCTGATGATCAGCGTCGCATAGCCCAGAGAAGCGCTGCGCAGCGCCGTCGCTGCCGCCAGAGTCGTCTTGCCTACGCCCCCCTTGCCTGTAAAAAGGATCGTGCGCACCGGCTCAGCTCACACCCAGGCGCTGGTCGTAGGCCTCGATCACCTCGGCCCTGTTCTGATGCCCAAATTCATATTCGCGCAGCACCCGCAGCTGTTCCTCGCGTAAGTCGGGCAGCCGCACCAGTAGGTCGGCTACGGACAGGCTATCATAGTCATCCACAGGCAGCACGGGGACGGTGATGCGGATCTGCTGGCCAGAGGTTTTCCCTTCGCGACGCATCAGGTCGATGACCTTCTTGGTCACGGGGCTGGGGTTCTCCACTTCATTCTTGCCGGCATCGTAGGCTGCTTTCACTGCAGCCATCACACCGCGCACCACCAAGACCCCGATTCCCAGGCCAGTGATCAACACCTCGCCCGCTACGTCGCGCACGGGCTTGAGGTCGACCTTGGGTAGTCCCAATTCTTCGACTTTGGGCAACCCCAGCTCGGAAAAGTGGGGCAGGCGTATCTCGGTCTCCACCACGCGCCGCTGCATGCGCACAGGTTCGGCCCCTGGCATCGGCATATCTTGATCTGTCATTGTCGGTCACTCCTTCCTTTCATGAAGCGATACATCCCCTATACGCGAACGATGCTGTCAGGTTGCGGTTCGTCGCTTCGTAATTATGTTATTCGCTCAAATGAGGTATAATACTCGCCGTTCGTTCTGCGACGCCCAAAACCGGTAACGGATACTTGTTCGATGCGCAACGAGGATTATATGATGTTCAGAGAACCCTTAACACCAGCCTCGCGCGGCCGACGCGCCCTCCGAGTTGGTGGACTAGCGCTCACCCTTCTTGTTCTGTCGGTGTTTGCCCTGGGTGGCTGTGCCCCGGAAGCAACTACACAGCTACCGCCGGCCACATCTCTGGCAGTGACAGCCGCTCCACCGGCCACTGTGGTGCCACCTACACCTGCGCCCCAGCCAACGGCCGCATCGCAGCGCACGGCGACGGCTGCGCCTCAGGATTCAGCCCAACCTACCCAAGCAGCTCAACCTGCTGAAAACGCTGATCTTCTCGTAACCATCGTGCACACCAACGACGTCGGCGGCGAAACCGATCCCTGTGGTTGAGGTGTCCCCAAAGGAGGGTTGGCCCGGCGGGCCACCGCAATCAAACAGGAGCGTAACGCGAGCAAGGGTCTGATGTTGGTTCTGGATGCGGGTAATACCTTGACGGGCCGCTGGCTCACCCAAAAGACCCAGGGCGCCATTATGGTGGAAGCTATGAATGCCATGGGCTATGATGCCATGGTCGTGGGACAAACCGAGATGTCTCTCGGCTTGGAAGAGCTCAAAAAGCGCGAGACGGAAGCCAAGTTCGCTTTCCTCTCTGCCAACATCGTCTCCACAGCCAGTAAGGAAACGGTTTTCGAGCCCTACACTATCCTGGAGCGAGATGGCAAGCGCGTCGCTATCATTGGCATCAGCGATCTGCAGACCGGCCAAGTCTCTGCTGTTTCCGGCCAGGTGACGGTGCTCGATCCGGTGCAGACGACCCAGAAGCTAATAAGTGAGTTGGGATCCCAGGCCGACCTGGTAATCGTCCTATCGAGATTGGGCATCGACGCCGACAAAGCTTTGGCGCAAGCGGCGCCTGGCATCGACGTTATCGTCGGTGGGAACACCCGCAAGCTCATGCCCCAGCCGGAGCGTGTGGGTGATACCTTGATTATCCAGCAAGGCTATCTCGGCGAGTGGCTCGGCGCTATGGATATCGTCTATGCCGACGGCCGACCAACCGAGACTTTAGTGCGTGTCATCAGCTTGACCCCGGATTACCAGGACGACCCGGAGGTGGCAGCGCTGGTGAACAAGTACGCCCAGCTCTATCCCACTCCCACGGCGACGCCGCCGATCGCAATAGAGGCCTCGACGCCTACCCCCATCAAGTAACGGGTGCGGCGATAGGATATCACGCGCGGCACAGCAGGCCGCGCGTTTTTGCTAGGCGCCGTTTCCCGCACCCTACCAAAGCGAGGACCCCATACCAATGACTGAATATACCTGGACACCCGAGCAACTCATCCGCTATCCCCTGATCGTCGACCTGGATATCTCTGCGGATGGCGCCCAGATCGTCTATGCTGTGCGCGAGCCGGTTATGACGGACCAAGAGAGCCGATTCGTCAATCATCTCTATCGCGTTCCCGCTGCCGGCGGCGAACCCTTGCGCCTTACCTACGGCCTGGCTTCCCAATCGGCGCCCCGTTGGTCGCCCGATGGCCGATATATCGCTTTCCTCTCGGACCGCCAGGGGGGCAAGGTCAACCTGTATGTCCTGCGCGCTGATGGGGGTGAAGCGTGGCCTCTGACCGATGTGGAAAAGAATGTGCAGGCTTTTGCCTGGTCTCCGGATGGCAGCCAGTTGGCGTTCACCATGGTGGCCCCCGACAGCGCCGAGAAAAAGGCGGCCGTGAAAGCCAAAAATGACCCCCTGCGATGGGGCATCGACCACCAGCGCGCCCAGCTCTGGATACTACCGCTGGTGCCCGGCGATGCCGAGCGCCCCGAGCCTCGAGCGGTAACCCCGCCTGACCGCCATGTGACCGGTTTTGACTGGGCCCCCGACGGGCGAACGCTGGTGGCCCATGACCAAGATATCCCGACCGACGACCATTGGCCCGACAGTTGCCTCGCGGTGGTGGATGCGATGGCCGCACCGGAGGGGGCAGGATCGCCCGATCTGGCTGCTCGCCGGCGTGACCTGGGAAAGGTCGGTTGTATGATGGCGGCCTGCCCGACGTACGGTCGCTGGGTGGCCACCGCCGTGGGGGTCGAGCCTATAAGCTGGGCCTTTTCCAATCGGGTGGCGCTCTATCCTTTGCAGGGTGGAGAACCGAGGACGCTGGCGCCAACGCTCGACGGCGCGCCATGGCTAATCGGTTGGTCGGCCAATGGCGGGGACCTCTATGTGCTGGAGAACAGCGGCGTTTCGTCGGCCATCTACGCGCTGCCAGTAGATGGTGGTGCGCCCCAGACCCGTGTGGGTGGGCAAGGTTATCTATCGCTCGCTCGCGTCAGCCGCAACGATGTGTTGGCCTTCGTAGCGCAGAACGTGGATCAGGCCAACCGCATCTGCGTGTTACGACCTGGCGAGAGCACCTGGCAGGAGGTGGTCGTTCCGCGCGTTCCCGGCTGGCCCGCTGAAACAACATCCCGCACCGAGGTCATCCATTGGCCAAGTGCCGATGGCGTGGAAATCGAAGGCTTGGTGACCTATCCCCCGCACTATCGCGAGGGCACACCCTATCCGATGGTCGTGATGGTCCACGGTGGCCCCGCGGGTGTCTATTCACGGACGTATGCCGCGGCCAGCAGCTTGTACCCCATCGCCAGCTTTGCGGAGCGAGGCTATGTCGTGCTGCGCGCGAACCCGCGAGGCTCTGGCGGCTATGGCCCTGCTTTCCGCGCCGCCAACAAGGAAGACTGGGGCGGCGGTGACTATCGAGATATCATGGCCGGCGTCGATCTTCTGATTGCCCTCGGCATCGCTGACCCGCGACGGTTGGGCATCATGGGATGGAGCTATGGTGGTTATATGACCAGTTGGGTCATCACCCAAACATCTCGCTTCCGCGCCGCCTCGATCGGGGCAGCCGTCACGAACCTGGTCAGTTTCACCGGTACCACGGACATCACCGGCTTTATACCCGACTATTTCAACGGCGAGTATTGGGATATCCTCTCTACCTTTGTGCAACATTCACCGATGCTGCAGATTGGGGGCGTCACCACACCGACGCTCATCCAGCATGGCGAAAAGGATGGACGCGTGCCGTTGGGCCAGGGATTGGAGCTTTACACGGCGCTCAAACGCCAGGGCGTGCCTGTGGAAATGGTCATCTATCCGCGCCAGGACCATGGCCCCACCGAGCCCCGGCTGATTATGGACATCATGGCCCGGAATATCGCTTGGTTCGATCGCTGGCTTGATTAGCACCTTCGTTTTGTGATACCAGAATTTGCTGTGGTATAATCGCTGCCGGGGGCCAGCTTGGAATGCCCCTATTGCCATGTGGGAGAGGGGAACCCCTTCGTGATCAAACTGTTCAGTGCTTTGCTCGGCGCCTTCTCGCGCGATATCGGCATCGATCTTGGCACCGCGACGACCCTGGTCTTCGTCGGTGGCCGAGGTATCGTCATCAATGAGCCTTCCGTCGTGGCCATCGACAAGCGGACCAAGAAAGCCCTGGCCATCGGCGCCGAAGCGAAGGAAATGGTGGGACGAACACCGGCAAACATTGTCGCTATCCGCCCCTTGCGTGACGGCGTCATCTCCGATTTCGATATCACCGAGCGCATGCTGCACTACTTCATCCACAAGGTTCAGGATCGTCGACGTTTCTGGGTTCCTAGTCCTCGGGTGGTGGTGGGCATCCCAAGCGGCGTCACCGAAGTGGAAAAGCGTGCCGTCCACGATGCTGCCCTGAGCGCAGGAGCTCGTGATGCTTACCTGGTGGAAGAGCCCATGGCCGCAGCCATCGGGGCTGGTTTGGCGGTTAGCGAGTCCATCGGCAATATGGTCGTGGATATCGGGGGTGGCACGACAGAGGTGGCCGTGATCTCCTTGGGTGGCATCGTCGTCAGTCGCTCTATCCGCATAGCGGGCGATGAGATGGACGAGGAGATCATTCAGTACGCCCGCCAAAAGTACAACCTGTTGATCGGCGAGCGCATGGCCGAACACACCAAGGTCGCTATCGGTTCGGCATATCCTTTGCCCCAGGAACAAACGATCACCATTCGGGGTCGCAACTTGATTACTGGGTTGCCCGAAGCGGTGGAGGTGAGCAGCGTGGAGATCCGAGAGGCTCTCTCTGGGCCAATCGGGCTGATCGTCGAGGCCGTCAAGGACACTCTGGATGAGACCCCTCCGGAGTTGGTAGCTGACCTTATGGAGCAGGGAATTGTGCTGGCAGGGGGCGGATCGCTTTTGCAGGGCCTCCCCGAACGCCTCTCTGAGGAAAGCCGTATGCACGTGTACCGTGCTGAGGACCCTGTAACCTGTGTGGCCAGGGGAGCTGGGGTGATTGTGGGCGATCTGGATCTCTACTACAAGGTGCTGGCATCGACGCAAAGGGGCGCGCTGCCACCCCGTTCCCGTTGAGGATTGCTGCTGTGAGATCGAGGTAGCATGTTGTGAATGTCTTGCGCAGTCGGGCGCTGATCGTCGTCCTTGCCTTGGCGCTAATCTTGTCATGGCTCGTTCTTGACCAGGCGGGACAGTCCAATCCCATTCGGGATACTTTTTCACGGCTGGTTGCTCCCGTACAGTTCGTGTTGACACGCGTCACTGGCCCTGTGGGGCAGGCCATCGACGGCCTAGTCCACCTGGGTAGCCTGCAGAGCCAGAACGATGCGCTTCGTAGCGAGAACATCGAGTTGCGCAACCAGATCCTGTCACTGCAGGAAGCACAGCAAGAGAACGAAGCCCTGCGCAGGCAGCTCAATTACAAAAGCTCGGTCCCGAGCTTCCAGTTGCTCTCTGCCGAAGTCATCGGCCTCGACTCGAGTAACTTACTACAGTATCTGGTCATCGACCGGGGCGCCGATGATGGCGTGCAGCAAGGGATGCCCGTGTTGGCGGCTGAAGGCCTCGTGGGGCGCATCGGCGAGGTGAGCAAGACTTCAGCCAAGGTCATGCTTATTACCGAT
This sequence comes from uncultured Anaerolineales bacterium, assembly GCA_964416075.1. Taxonomy (GTDB): domain Bacteria; phylum Chloroflexota; class Anaerolineae; order UBA1429; family UBA1429; genus CAYQDH01. The sequence goes on from CAYQDH010000011.1 coordinate 11,512, forward strand.
GTTTCCAGTAGTATCAGTACCTTGATCCAGCGTTCTCGCGCTACCGGATTGGTCCAGGGCTATCCCGGCGGCCAGTTACGTATGCGCTATATTCCCCAGGGCGACACCGTCGATGTGGGAGACGTGGTGTTCACATCCGGCCTGGGAGGCAATCTGCCCAAGCGGTTGGTCATCGGCCAGGTTGCCAGTGTGCACAAGAGCGATGTGGAAATGTTTCAAGAGGCTGATATCATCCCCGCCGTGAACCTGCGAGACCTTGAGAGTGTGATGATACTCCTCAACTTCTCGCGCATCGAGCCGGACCAAGAAGAGTCCGTAGGGGCAGAGGGTTCGTGAGGTCCACCTGGGTGGCCCAGAAAGGCAATCAGCCATAAACACATACATGATCATTCCCCTCGCTGCGCTGGTGGCGATTGTGCAATCGAGTGTCACCTCTCACTGGAGGCTCTTCGGGGTCAGTCCCGACCTGGTGCTCGTGTTTGCTACATCGAATATCCTGGTCCTGGGCCCTAAAGACGGACTTTTGTTTGCCTTGTTGGGCGGCCTGATGCTTGATGCTTTCTCCGGAGCGCCCTTTGGTTTGGTGACTCTGTCTCTTGTGGTAACGGGCTACCTGGTCAGCCTGGCTGAGTTCAATCTCTTCCGGTCCGCTCGCTTCTTGCCTTTGCTCAGCATAGCCCTGTCCACAGTCATCTACTATGTGCTGTTCACTTTTTTCCTGCAGACGACCGGCCGTCCCACCCTCTGGGGGGCGACAGCACAGCGGGTCATTCTGCCGGCTATCCTGGTGAACGCCGCCGCAATGTTCCTGGCCTATCGCCTCTTGCTCTGGTTGCGGGCCAAGTTGGGTCCTCCCACGGTGGAATGGGAATGAAGTCCGAGCGATATATCAAGGTGCGTCTCGCTATCTTGCGCGTTCTCACGGTGTTGGCGATGACGGTTGTTGCCTTCAAGTTGTGGCAATTACAAGTCATCTCCTCGGGAGAATACCAGCGCTCGGCCGATTTGAACCGCTACAGGCTCATCCCCATCGATGCGCCACGAGGGATCATATCCGATCGCTTTGGCAAATTGCTCGTGCGCAACATCCCCAGTTTTACCGTGAGCATTGTGCCTGCTGGGCTGCCGGAGGATCCCCAAGAGCGCTTGCGCGTCCTCCAACGCGTGGGGGAGCTTCTGGGTGTGCCCGCTACGAGCTCTGCCCCATCGCCATACCTCGAGCTGTTGGGTAGCTCTACCAGTGCTTCAGACGCAGAGCCCAGTATTGAACAGATTCTGGAAGAGCGCACGATCAACCAATATTCGCCAGTGCTCATTAGTGGCAAGGTGGACCGCCAGGCCGCTTTTGTGCTTGCCGAGGAAAGCCTGAAGCTGCCAGGTGTGCAGGTAGAAGCCCAGCCCTTGCGGCAATATATGGACGGCTCGTTGACCGCGCATGTGCTGGGCTATGTGGGCCGCATCCCCAGTGAAAGTGTCGATGACTATGTGGCTGACGAAGAAGGCGCTTACCAGCCCGACGACCTCGTAGGGTTGACGGGGATCGAGATGGGCGAGGAACAGCTGCTGCGCGGTGCCAAGGGCGAGAAACACATCGAGGTCGACGCCTTTGAAAGACAAGTCGCCGTCGTAGCTTCACGGCCCGCCGTGCAGGGACATAGCCTGATGCTGACCATCGATCTGGCCCTGCAACAGACTGCCGAAGACGCCCTTCGTGAGGGGATGGCCAGCACCGGTTCCAGGGTCGGCGTGGCCATCGCTGTGGACCCTAGAACGGGCGAAATCCTGGCTATGGTCTCTCTCCCCAGTTACGACAACAATCTATTTTCAGGGGGTATCTCCTACGAAGACTATGATCGGCTCAGCTCGGACAAGAACCGTCCTCTGGTCAACCATGCTATCAGCGGCCAATACCCCCCCGGGTCAACCTTCAAAATCGTCACGGCCAGCGGGGCTTTGCAGGAGAAGGTGATTGATGGCTCGACAACACGGTCTTGTGGGGGTATACTGTTATTGGATAACAAGTACTATCCCGGTGACTCGTCCAAAGCACAGCCTTTTTACTGTTGGAACCGTGGCGGGCACGGCGCTCTGACCGTTACGAGGGCTCTTGCTCTGTCATGCGACATCTTTTTCTACCAGGTAGCGGGCGGCTACGAGGGGTTCGTGGGCTTGGGAATGGAACAACTGGCCCGTTACGCCCGCATGTATGGTTATGGGGAGCCCACCCATGTTGGTCTTCCTGGCGAGGTCGGCGGATTAATTCCGGACGATCGTTGGAAGAGGTTGGCCCTCGGTGAGATGTGGCTCACTGGAGATACCTATAATGCGGCTATTGGCCAGGGCTATGTGCTCGCCACGCCGCTACAGATGGTGAACGCGACGGCTGCGGTGGCCAATCGCGGCACCCTGTACCGGCCGCAGCTGGTTTACCAGGTAACAGATGCTCAAGGGCAGGTCGTCAAAGCCCTGGTGCCGGAGCCAATTCGCAAGCTGGATATCTCGCAAGAGAACCTGGAGCTCGTGCGGCGGGGCATGTTGGCCGTGGTATCCGATAGCGGCACCGCGCCCCGGGGCCAGGTGCCTGGCATCGCTGTGGCTGGCAAGACGGGGACAGCAGAGTATGCTGCCCTGGACGAGGAGGGCAAGCTGATTAAGGATAGTCTGGGCAGGTTGGCCACCCATGCCTGGTACACGGCCTTTGCCCCTTACGAGGATCCGGAGATCGCCCTTGTGGTATTCCTGGATGCGGGGGTCGGCGCCACTCACGCCGCGCCAGTAGCTGCCAAAATCATGCGCGCCTATTTCGGGCTTTCGGCTCCCAAGCCGATGCCCACCGCCATGCCGCCTACGCCGGCCCCGTAGCTAGGTCCATTGGTTTGGCGTTCTCTGGTGATAGAAAGAGATACAGGCCGATGAAGAACACGATCTCGATCAAAGGAACAAGAGAAGGGCTGACGATCACCCTCGGATCCGGAGAGATGCACAGCATCTTGGAGGATCTCGCTGAGCACCTGGTTACCCAGGGCGAGTTTTTCCGCGGAGGCACGGTGGCTTTGCAGGTGGGAGATCGCCCCGTCCTTGAGGATGAATTGACTGAAATCGGCCAGTTATTGGCGCGCCATGAGATGACCCTGCGCACGGTGATGACCATGAATGCGGAAACCGAGCGCGCCACCCGTATGTTGGGGTTGAGGCTGCTGAGCCAGCAGCCTGCTCCGGATATATCCCCGCGCCCTGCGGCGCCCGTGACGGCTGCCAATCCCCTGGATGGCACCCGCGGGCTTTTGATACGCCACGTGGTGCGTTCCGGCCAGGTCGTGCGCCACACTGGCCACGTGGTGGTTGTCGGGGATGTCAACGTCGGCGCCGAGATCGTTGCTGGAGGCGATATCGTCATCTGGGGCAGGCTCTATGGCACGGTGCATGCGGGAGCCGTCGATAACGACGAGGCCGTGGTCTGTGCGCTGGAGTTGGCTCCTCTGCAGCTGCGCATTGGCAAAGCTATCGCCCGGCCGGAAGAAGGCGACCGTCCCCGCCAAGTTCGCCCGGAGGTGGCCTCCGTGCGCGACGACAGGATCGTGGTAGAGCCTTGGGATCAAGCGTTGCGAGGGAGATGAGCCGATGCCAACACACGTGATCACCATCACCTCGGGCAAAGGGGGCGTGGGAAAAACGACCACCACGGCGAACCTCGGCGTGGCGCTGGCCAAGCTGGGCAAGCGCGTCGTGGTAATCGATACCGATATCGGCTTGCGCAACCTCGATGTCGTCATGGGCTTGCAGAACCGCATCATCTACGACATCGTGGATCTGGTAGAAGGCCGCTGTCGCCTGCGGCAGGCGCTCATCCGTGACAAAGTGCTTGGCGAGTTGTACCTGCTACCCGCGGCCCAGAGCCGTGACAAGTCAGCCGTTAGCCCCGCCGACATGATCCGCTTGTGTGAGCAACTGCGCGGCGAATGCGACTTTGTGCTTATCGACTCGCCCGCGGGCATCGAGCTCGGCTTTCGCAATGCCGTGGCCGCTGCGGATTCCTTTGTCTTGGTCACCACACCCGATCCTTCCGCAGTGCAGGACGTGGATCGCGTGTTGGGCATTTTGGAGGCCGAGGGACGTGGCGCCGCCAATCTCATCATAAACCGTATCAAGCCGGACCTGGTAAAGCGCAACGAGATGCTCAGCCCCGCGGGTATCATGGGCCGGCTCTCCATTCATCTCCTGGGTATCGTGCCCGATGATGAGAGCGTCCTGGTCGCCAATAATCGAGGGTCGCCCATTGCTCACGATGGACGCTCTCTGGCCGGAAAGGCCTATCACAACATAGCGCGTCGTCTGTTGGGCGAGAGTGTGCCCTTTATCCCTCTCCTGGAGGGTCGCAAGAGCCTGCTCCAGCGCCTCGGGCTCAAGAAATCGTGAGCAGAGAACCCAAGATATCTAATGCGTGTATCGCTTTGGCGTAATTTCGATCTCGTTTCCTTCCTGGTCATCATTGCCCTCGTTCTGGTGGGCGGTGCGATGATCTATAGCTCCTACGAGGCGTCCTTGGGCGAAACCAGCCGCCCCCTGATGGAGAATCTGCTCTTCAGGCAAGGGATGTTCTTTGCTATTGGCATCGTAGGCTACCTGGTTGCTTCTACGATCGACTACCATGTGTTCATCTCCATGGGTCGGAGCATCTACATCTTTGTGCTCGTCCTGCTGGCCATCACGGCCAGTGTTGGGCGCCAGGAGTTTGGAGCCCAGAGCTGGCTCGGATCGCAGGCCTTGGGTTTCCAGCCCTCGGAACTGTGCAAGATCTTGATGGTGCTCGTGCTGGCTCGCTTCCTCGGCAACAACGAATCCAAGATGGATAGCCTTCTCCCACTCTTTCTCTCTTTGGGCGTGGTGATTATTCCCGTGATCGGCATCTACTTGCAGAGCGATTTCGGCACCGCCGCGATTCTGTTGACCACCTGGCTGGGTATGCTCTTCGTGGCCGGACTACGCTGGCGACATATTATCCTGTTGGCCGCATTGGGCCTGGGCGCCATCCCGGTGATCTGGTCTCAGCTCGAGGACTATATGCGCGACCGAATCCTGATGTTTCTGGTGCCCGACTATGACCCCACGGGTGCCAGCTACAACATCAACCAGGCCCTAATCAGCATTGGTTCCGGAGGATGGTGGGGCAAGGGGTTCCTCCGAGGCACCCAAAGCCAGTTGCACTTTCTTCGTGTGCGCCATACGGATTTTATCTTTTCGGTTTTGGCTGAGGAGTTTGGCTTTATCGGTTCCATTTTGCTTCTGGTCTTGTTTGCCCTGCTGATCTTGCGACTATTTCGGGCGGCGGCCGCAGCGAGGGATGTCTATGGGCGCCTAATCGCCGGCGGCGTAGGGGTCATGATCCTGGTCCAATCCTTCGTCAACCTGGGCATGAATGCCAATCTCTTGCCCGTTACCGGCCTGCCCCTGCCTCTGGTGAGCTATGGCGGTAGCTCGCTCATGAATACGCTCCTGGCTCTGGGTTTTGCCCAGAGCGTCGTCATGCGTCATCAGGTGCCACAACTACCGCTCCGCTGAGCGAAATATGCGAGGAGAACCTATGGTATTGGATCCGGTTCGCGTGCGCTTTGCACCCAGCCCTACGGGCTACTTCCATGTGGGCGGCGCCCGTACAGCCCTGTACAACTGGCTTTTCGCTCGCCACCACGGGGGGCAGTTCATCCTGCGCATCGAGGATACTGACCGTACTCGCTATGAGGTGCAGGCTCTCCCCGACCTCCTCGAGAGCCTGCGCTGGCTGGGGCTCTGTTGGGATGAGGGCCCCGATGTGGGTGGCAGGTACGGGCCCTATTACCAGTCTGACCGCCTGGCGCTGTACCAGGAACATGCCGAGCAACTGGTATCACGGGGGTTGGCCTACCGCTGTTACTGCAGCGCCGAGCGCCTGGAGCAATTGCGCGAAGAGCAACGCGTGACCGGTGCTCCTCCGGGCTACGACCGCCATTGCCGCTACCTTACGGCCGCCCAGGCCGCCGACTGCGAGGCCCAGGGCATCAGGCCGGTGATCCGCCTGGCCATCCCCCCTGAGGGCGCCACGGAATTCGACGACCTGCTGCGCGGGCATATCGTCGTGGACAACCGCCAGCTCGATGACCTGATCCTGCTCAAATCGGACGGTTTCCCCACCTATCACCTGGCCAACGTCATCGACGACCACCTCATGGGCATCTCCCACATCATGCGCGGAGATGAATGGCTCTCCTCGGTGCCCAAGCACGTCTTGCTCTATCAGGCCTTCGGTTGGCCCATGCCCGTTCAGGCGCACCTGCCCACTATCCTCGACCCCTCGGGCAAGGGCAAGCTGAGCAAGCGCAAGAAGCGATTGCCCGATGGCCGGGAGATGCTCGTCTATGTGCACGAATTCAGGCAGGCCGGCTACCTGCCCGAGGCCATGGTGAACTTTTTGGCGCTCGTGGGCTGGTCCTACGATGGCCAGACCGAGTTCTTTTCCCGCGACGAGCTCATACGCTACTTTGACCTGGAGAAGGTGAGCAAATCGCCCGCCTCCTTCTCCTATGACCGACTGGATTATATGGACGCCGCCACCATCCGTGGCCTGGGGCATAATGACCTGGCCGGCCGCCTGTTGCCGGTGCTCTTGAATGCTCACCTCCAGGCCGATTTCGAGACCGTCCTGGCGCTGGTGCCCCTGGTGCGCGAGCGCATCAAGACGCTGAACGACATCGTGTCCGTGGTCGATTTCGTTTTTCTGGAGCAGCTCGAGTACGATCCCTCCCTGCTCGTGCAAAAAGGTATGGACCGCGCTGGAACGCTGGCAGCCCTGCAAGCAGCCCAGGGCACCCTGGCCTCGCTGGCTCCCTTTACCGAGGAAGCCATGGAGCAAGCCTTGCGCCCGGTGGGCGATGGCCTGGGCCTCAAGGCCAACCAATTCTTTGGGGCCATTCGCGTGGCCTGCACGGGCAAGACAGTCACCCCGCCCCTCTTTGGCACGCTGGCCGTCCTGGGCCGGGAAAAGACCTTGCAGCGCATCGAGCAGGCCCGCCAGGTACTCGCTGCCACCTGATCCTGTAGCCGCGATCCCTATGGCGCTGCCTCGACGCCCGGGTCTTGTAGCCGCGATGTCGCCATCGCGCTCGCTCGTTGACGGGAACAGCGACAGGATGAACACGATTCAGGCAAGTTCGATCCTGTATGCCTTGTCGTCCCTAGTGCCCTTGGTGTCTTTGTGGTAATCTCCCCTCTTTGGATTTGCCCGCCGTGCCCAACCGTGCTACAATAGCGGCGTTACGGTAGTAACGCAACGCACTGAGGGATCGTCCAATGGTAGGACAGCTGACTCTGGATCAGCCGATCGGGGTTCGAATCCCTGTCCCTCAGCCAAATGGATAGAAGACGACCAACTGATACGGGATCAGTTGGTCGTCTGTTTGTCTCAGCCCAAAGCGAAGAAGAAGGCCACCTGTGGCTCTCCACCCTCAGGGTGCCACTTTAGGATCTGGTACGCATCGCGACATGCGACTCCGGCACGGCATAGCCCGCCGCGGCGCCGACCTCAGCGATCGCTTTGTTGGTGTCAAAGTACACCTGCCAGTAATCGTTGTTGTGGCAGAACGGGCGTACCGCGAGCACTGTTCCACGCTCGTTGAAGGTCAGTATCTCGACGCTCGGGGCTGGGTCTGACATGACATTCGGAATAGCGGCCACGCGCTCGCGAAGGAGTTTGATCGCATCTTGAGGGTTGACGCTGTGATCCACCTGAGCGAGCAGGTCCACGCGGCGATAGGCGTTCGTCGTATAGTTGTAGACCGAATCTGAGAAGATCTTGTTGTTACCCACATAGACGCGGACGTTGTCAACGGTATTCAGTGTCGTCACGAACAGGCCAATCTCCTTGACATCGCCCGTGATTCCTCCCGCCGAGATCATGTCACCGACCTTGAACGGCCGAAGGACGAGCATAAAGATCCCCGCGGCAAAGTTGGCCAGCAACCCCGACAGCGCCGCTCCGATGGCGATGCCGAGCGCTGCCAGTAGAGCAGCGAAGGAGGTCGTCTCGATGCCTAGCACACCAAAGATGGCGATGATGATCAACACGCGGAGCAGTACGGTGGCGCCGCCCTCGATATAGCGGCCGAGAGTCGGATCAACCTTGCGCGCTACCAACGAGCGGCCAATCAGCCGGCCTATCGATCTGACGATCCATCCTCCGACGACCCAAATGACAATCGCGGCCACGATTTTCCAAACGAAGGGAACGACGTATGAGCTCAGAAGACCCAAAAAGTTCTGCATGTTTCCTCCCAGTCTGTGGATGAGATGATCTGCGAGGGCCCATGTTGCCTCGCGCGCGCCAAAAAACATAGTAACAAAAGCAGTCAGACCTGGCAAACGCGGGTCATGCGATTCTGAGCGGCGGTGACGGGCGCCTCCACGTGACGCGCCCTCGCCAGAGCGCTGCCCGGTGTGATCAGCCCAAGCAGCAAGTGCAGCGCAATCATGAGCATCGCAGCCAGGGGGCTAGGCAGGTCGAAGAACTGCCCGATGGTTCAGGGCTTAGAGTCTACCTTCCTCTGAACGCCGGTCTGGCTGCTAGAGCTCGGCGTTGACGATAAAGCCGGCATCTACGAGCAATGTCGCGCTGGTGATATAGCTCGCGTCGTCGCTCAACAAGAAGGCGATGGCCCCCGCGAGTTCCTCCGGTTCGCCGACGCGATGCAGCGCGATCCGCTCATTATAGTACTTGACCACCTCCGGATAGTCGAACATCGCTGCGCTCATATTCGTGCGCACCGCGCCTGGCTCGACCACGTTCACCCGGATGCCATGTTCACCGAGGACCGACCCCAGCGCTTTGCCCAGCATGCTGATGGCGCCCTTGGTGCCGCAGTACGCTACCTGTGTGGGCGCTCCCACATGGGCGGAGATCGAGCTGACCATGACGATGGCGCCGCCATGTCCCTCCCGCCTCATCTGCTTCGCCCCTTCGGTGCAGACGACCCAGGTCCCACGGAAGTTGGTCTCCGAAAGGAGGTCGAAATCCGCCAGGGACGTCTCATCCCATTTCATCAACGGGTTGATCCCCGCGTTGGATACGACATAGTCGAGGCGGCCGCCGCGCTCCGCGACGGTGTGCACCATCTCCATGACCTGCTCTGGCTGGCGCATATCCGCGACGACCGGGAACCCCTCGCCGCCAACTTCACGGATCCGGCGGAGTGTCTCGCTGGGGTCGCCCGTCGGGCGCTGGTTCACGCCGACGAGCGCCCCCTCCGCCGCGAGCCTCACGGCGGTCGCCTGCCCGATGCCGTTCGTGGCGCCCGTGACCAGGGCTACCTTGCCAACAAATCGTTTCTCCATCTGCCCTTCCTCCTCACCCAGGTGTGCTCAGAGGAGCCGCCCTCGTGCCCGAACTTCTTTTTAGGGCCATTGGCCTCCAAGCCACTGCTCGCTTATTATAGCGCGTAAATCGACGAGTGTTCTAGCCTGATCGTGAATTCCGACTCGCCAAGGAGACGTTCGTGGCAACCAAGATCAGTATCATTGGGGCGGGCAGTGGCGCATTTTCCCTGGCCATGATCCGCGACATCTGCGTGACGCCCAACCTCGCGGGCAGCACGATCACCTTCATGGACATCAACCAGGAGCGCCTGGATGCGTCCCATGCCCTCTGCCAGCGCTTTTCCCGTGAGCTGGGCGCCGACCTGCGTCTGGAAAAGACCTTGGACCGGCGCACGGCGTTGCAGGGCGCCGAGTTTGTGATCGATACCGCGCTCGCCGCCGGTCATCACCGCCTGCGCGAGGGCTGGGAGATCGCCCAGAAGCATGGCTCCAGTTGGGGCGCTAGCTTTCACGTCATGTACGACGAGGCCTTTTGGGTGAACTATTACCAATTCAGGCTGTTCGACGCGCTGGTCGAAGATATGCTGGATATCTGCCCCCAAGCATGGCTGCTGCTGGTTGCCAACCCTGTCCTGGCTGGGATCACGCACCTGACGCGCACCTACCCCCAGGCCAGGGTGGTCGGCCTTTGCCATGGCTTTAGCGCCATCTACCGTCTAGCGGAGGTGTTGGGCCTGGATCGCGAGGGCCTTACCTTCGAGATCCCCGGAGTCAATCACTTTGTGTGGGCCACGGAGGTCTACCACCGGGGCCGAGACGTGTTCGACCTGCTCGACCGCTATATCGACGAACATACACACCTTCCCCACCCTGTGGGTCGCGTGGGTGGCCTCCCCAGTAAGGCCGTCGACCTGTACAGGCGCTTCCGCGCTTACCCCATCGGCGATACTGCCAACTGGACCGGCGCCTGCTGGCCCGTCTGGTACCATGTCGATCCCGAGACGGAGCGCGGCTGGGGCGAGAACCCCTGGGCGGGCTGGCAGGGCTACTTTTCCCATGTCGAAGCGGCCGCGCGGGACATCCAACGCTGGGCGATGGACCCCTCGATCCCGATCGTGGACCACGTTCCTGCCCAGGCCTCGGGCGAGGTGATGATCCCCATCATCGAGTCGATCCACTGCGATATCCCCCGTGTGATCATCGGCAACATCCGCAATTCCGGCAGTTTTGTCCCCGGGATACCATCCGACTTTGAGGTTGAGATCCCCATGCTTGTCAGCAAGCATGGCATCCGTGGAATCCAGACCAAGGGCTTGCCGCCGGCGCTTACGGCGCACACGTTGCGCGATCGAGTGGCCCCTGTGAACTTGGAGTTGGCCGCCTACGACTCGGGTTCGAAGGAGTTGCTGCTGCAGTTGATCATGATGGATCCCTGGTTCCAGTCGGAGGCGCGAGCGCAGGCCATGCTCGAAGAGATCTTGGCCCTGCCCTACCATGCCGAGATGCGAGAGCACTATCGGTAGGAGATAACCGCTATGCCCGATTCCCCAAGAGCTTTGGTCAGTGAAGGAGGTCGCGGTTTCGACATCTGGCCTACACCTAGTTTCGCTCCGTGCGCATGAACTTAAAGATCACGGCCGTGATGACCATGTTGATCAGGCTGATAAAGAGCGACATGGTAGCCGCGTAGCCCATGCGCATGTCCCCATTGATGAACGCGATGCGGTACAGATAGACTCCTGTGGTTAGGGCCGCCTCGCCGGGACCCCCAGTCGTGCCACCGAAAAGAGCCATGGATTCCACCGTCGCGCTCACTACGCCGGAGCCGAGCACCAATACCAGAGTGAATATGGGCCTCAATAGTGGGACGGTAATATACAAGAATTGCTGCCAGCCGCTGGTGCCGTCCACCATGGCAGCCTCATAGATTTCGTGGTTGATGTTGTAGATGCCGATGAGAAAGAGCAAGGTCCACTCGCCGAACCGCACCCAAACCGTCGGCACGACCATGGCATAGAGCGCCACCTTGGGCGAGCCAAGCCAGTTGGGCGGGTTCTGAATCCCCAGTTGCATGAGCAACGTGTTCAGGTAGCCGAACGAGACGTCGTATAGCTTGACCCACAACAGCATAGCCACCGTCAGGGGTAAGACTACCGGCATGTAGGCGATCACGCGGTAGACTCCGGCCAGAAACCGGCCCCTGATCCTGGCGATCATCACGGCGGTATACAGTGCCAGCACCAACGCCGTGGGCATGAACATCACCGTGAACTTGGCGGCGATTCCCAGGCTGGCCCAGAAGGTAGGGTCCTGGAACATCTCGATCCAGTTGTCCAGGCCGTTAAACCCCTTGAGGCCATGGGTCTCGGGGATGATCCAGCGATAGTCCGAGAAGGCCATGAACAGCCCGCGGAAGATGGGCCAGGCTTGAAAGATCAGGTACATGAGCACGGCAGGGGCGATGAAGAAGTACCCCCAAGGGTTGATCTTGCGCCCTTGGCGGAGATGGGTGAGCTCGTACCAGAACTGGACCGCAACGGCCCTTACGCCCTGCGCCCGGACCTCGTCGACAGTATGCATCTGTGGTGCCTCAGACATTTCCCCTCCTGAGCTCGTCATGCTTCGCACGTGGTGGTAAGGGTGGTAGGCCACACGCCCTTACGGCCATGTACCCCTACATCTTGAGGATACCTTCGCTGAGGCCCCGGACGAACCATTTCTGTAGTATGATGAACATGATGATCACGGGCATCATGGCAACCACGTAAGCAGCAGCCTCGGCCCCGTAGCTGGCGAGCAAAGTCGATGTAAAGTGCGCGCTCCAACCCTTTAGCTTGGTCACCGCGATGGCCACCGTTTCCAGCTCCGGGTGGTCGAGCATGGTTAGGGTGGTGAGGTATTCGCCCCACACATAAATGAATTCCCAGATGGCCACCACCGCGATTCCTCCCTTGACAAAGGGGATGTCCACGTTGATGAAGAGGGTCCAGGTCCCGGCGCCATCGATGATCGCCGCCTCCTCCAGTTCACGCGGCACCCCCAAAAAGTTCTGCCGCATGACGAACAGCGCCACGCTGATGGCGCTCGGAAAGAGCAGCGCTAGCCCTAGCAGCGAATTCCGCAAGAGTAAAAAGTCCATCAACTCGTACACGGCCATCAGACCACCAGCCCGCGGGATGAACATCAGGATGATGAGCAAGTAAAAGATCGCGTCGCGCGCTGGAAATTCGAGGCGCCCGAAAGCAAAACCCGCCATACTGGCGATGACGCACTGGATGACGACCGACATCATGGTGACGCGGATGCTGTTCCACATGTTCAACGGCAGGCGGCTCATGTCAGGGCGCGTAAAGATGAACTGATAGTTCGCCAGTGTGGGATTCCTCACCAGCAGGGTGGGCGTAGCCTGGTAGAGCTCGAAGCGATCCTTGAACGATGCAGAGATGGTCCAGACAACGGGCAGAAGGCAGGCCATGCAAATAAAAATGAGCGAGAGGTTGCTGAGAAGATTCGCCAGCTGCAGATTGCGCCTGACCACTCGTGAGAGGGGAACCATAGGCTAACTCCTTCGCGCAGGGATACGGGATCGTGCCCGAGATGACTTCCGGAGCGGTGCGTGCTCTCGGGCTGGGGACGTTGCCCCTCGCCCAAAAGCCCCCGGACGCTCGGGCTAGTGGCCTGTCACAGGGGAAAGGACCGCAGCCCTTTCCCCTGGCTAGGCCACTGTGCACACTCGGCGCAGGAGCGACTCCGCACGTTCTGCCAAGCCGCACGTACTTGCCATCTTGCGCCGGGTCGAGTCGCCAGACCCTACTTTTTCTGCTTGGCGATCTCGGCTTTGGTGTCTTTGACGATGTTCGCGGCAACTTCCTCTGCCGACATGGTCGAGCCTGGCTCTGTATACTGGACGATGTACTTGGCGTACACGCCGTCGTTGATCGAGAAATAGTTGTTGAATGGACGAGAAATCGAACGGTCGACCTGATCGCGCATGTCGTTCATCCACTTGAAGGTGCCATACGCGGGATCGCCGTTGATGATCTTGTCATAGGCCGATTGGTACACGGGAGTCTTGCCCGTCTTGATGATAGCCTGTTGCAGCGCCGTGTTCTGCGGGCCGATGACATAGATCAAATAGTCCATGGTTTCCTGCGGATAGGGTGCCTTGTTGAGCAGCGCTGTGCAGTTTCCCCAGAACGCCGTGCCCGCGCCCTTGCCCTTGGTCAGCACCGGGATCTGCGACGTGACCACCTTGTCGGTGCCAAAGGCCAGCTGGCCCCAGACACCGCGTGAGCTCTGTGCCTGCACCGAGGCCAGCCTCCCCGCATAGTAGGCATCCAGCCAGTTGTCAAAGCCGTGCGGCGGGGTGAGCCCTTCGTCAACCGCCTGCTTGTACAACTTGAGCGCGGCGATCGCTTCCGGCGTCTCCCAGCGCAACAATTCGTCATCGCCAAAGGGATTATCGAGCGACGAATAGATCATCGCGCCGAGAGAGGCATCGAGGTCAGGGATGAACGACGTAGCGATGATCTTCTGGTCCTTGCCCCACTTGGCCAATTCTTGCATCAGCGGGAGCCAGTCGGCCCACGTAGCCGGCGGCTCGGTGGCGCCGACTGCCTCGAAAAAGTCGGTGCGCCAGTTGAAGCTGATGTTCTCATAGCTATACGGCAGACCCCAAAACTTGCCATCGTGCTGGGAGGCCTTGAGCAGCGTGGGAAGCATGTCGCTGAAGAGGACGTTGGCCCCTTCCTGTTTGGAGACGGCCACATAGTCATCCATCGCCTGCACCATGCCGCTGAGCACCCATCTTGGCAGGCTGGAGGAGGCCGAGGAGGCGATGCCTGCGGCATTCCACTCTAGCTTGCCGGCCGCGATCTGGGCCATCACCTTGGTATCCCATCCTTCGCCCATCGATTCCATGATGATCTGGGTGCCTGGATTTGCCTCGTTGAAGCTGCGAGCGGCCGTATCGAAGGGGATCTCGTTCATCGCCCACGAGGCCATCAGGATGCGCACCTGCTTCGTCGAGGACCCGGCGGCCTTGGCTTCCACGACCACGGTCTCTTTGACCACCTTCTCGACCTCCTTCTGTACCAGCACAGTCTGCTCGACTACCTTCTCGACCGACTTTTCGACGACGACGGTCTGCTGGACAATCTTCTCTACAACTTTGGGCTGGCAGGCGGCGAGCAGCGTAGCGCCCGTCCCCAGCGCGGCAAAACGAAGGAACGACCGACGAGACAAAGATCCGGACATTTGTTCACCCTCCCTTGGCTTGTTGGGTTACCCCAACGCAAAACCGACCACAAGAGACATATACCCGTAGATGGGAGATGGCTCGCTCGGCAGATAACCTCCTTCCTGTTGTGCTAGGCGCCTGAGCGCCTCAGGACGACGCCTCAAGTTCCTCGGCTGCGTCGATGATCGCGTTGATCAGTGGCCTCACCGCAGAGGGCGAAAGTTGCCCACAAAAGGTCTCGAACCCGCCCCACAGGTAGGCATTGGGATGGGCGATATAGTCATAGCTCTCAGTAGCCTGGTACATCACATACGTTCGCTTGAACGGCGAGAGCCACTTGAGCATGCTGCCCACCTCGGATAGCAGCTCCCCAGGTATTCCGATAAAGAGCACCGGGCCGATAGCCAGCAGGGAGAATTCCACGGGAACCTCGACGCCAGGGTACTCGATGCGCACGGTGTTCTCGCCGATGACCCCCTCATGGATCCCGGCGAGAGGGATGCTCTGCATCTCGGCCAGGGTGCGCAGCTTCAGGTGCACCGAGCGGGTCGCGCATTTCAGGCGGATGGGGCCCGGCACCCGGAAGGCGTCGTAGGTGCGCGTGGTGGCTTCGGTGCCTAGCACCTGGCCCACGCGCCGGGTCTCGGCAAAGCCCCCCTCCGGCGCTTTAGGATGGTTATCTCCGGCCGCTCCAGTAATATAGCATGCTGGGCACGACATGCTCTCGCGGATCAGTTGCCGCACCACGCCGGGTACGTCGGCGCTGATCAGGTTCGACGTATTACCCGCCGTTAGCGGGTGCATGCTATAGTTGAGGATTAGGCCGAATGGGCGCCCGGTTTCCGGCGAGCTAAACGCGATCACGCCCAGTTCCTTGTCTGCGTGCCCATGGGCCACCGGGATGAGATGCTTGTTGCCTGGGAGCCCAATGAAATGCTCGTTAGTGAGGAAGAAACGTCGGTTCATATTCTCATCGACGTAGGCCTGGTTGGCGGAGAGGTTGAACTCCTGTGCCCCCGCCGCCGCCTCGCGGGCAGCCCCCGTCACGCGTTCGGCCAGAAAGGTCCGGTACCCCGGCATGTAATCGGGGACCGGATCATTGTACCAGTTGTACTGAAACTTGCGTTCGCGCACCTCGGGACCTTCGTGAGTATGCGTGCAGGTGAAAAAGATGTGGCCTGGATCCAACCCCAAGCCGACGTGGATGGCCCCCTTGAGCTCGGCGATGAGTGGAGCTTCCATCGCCAACAAGTCCAAGCTTACCAAGAGCGCCCGAGTGTCCCCATCTTCCAGGTAGACCGTGCTGGCATAGAGATCGTCGTGCACGCCTGTGGACCATCGCAAGCCATACCCGGCCAGTAGGCAGTGCCCATTGGGAGGAGTGATAACCGCTTCAGCGAATCCAGCTTTCATGGACCTCATCCTCATAGAGGTATTTGACCCGACAGGGCTGTCACACTACCATTATAGCAGCATCCAAGATGGGTGCTTGCCCACTTTTGCCCTGCTTTGCCGTGCGGAGCGTGTAACACCATGTCGGATCACACCAAGCTCTTGTCGCAACTACGCCAGGCCCTGGCGCATCTCGATGATCCACTCTATCTGGAGGGTCTTGACCTGGCGTGCCAGATCAGCCTGGTGGCCCAATCGCCCGACCTATCGAAAGGGCAGAACCTGCGGCGTGCCCTGCAGCTTGCGATCGCTACCCTCGATCCTGAGCCGAATCGCGCATCGCCTGTAGTTGAGCCTCGCTCCTACCAGGTGCTCTGCCGCTACGCGATCGCCAAACAGAGCATGGTGGCGATCGCCAGGCAACTGGATATCAGCCAGCGCCAGGCCTATCGCGAGCTCTACCGTGGCATCGAAGCTCTAGCCCGGATTCTGAACGACCTGGCGCCCTCTGCAGAGCTTGCCACGGACATCGCGCCGAGCTCGGCGGGGTCACAGGCCGCCAAGGTGCGCGCCGAGCTAGAGCGGCTCGCGGGAGCTGAGGCCCAGGATATCGACCTCGGCACCCTACTCGCTGGCATCGTAGAGAGCGTCCGTGTCCTCGCCGGGGAGCGGCAAGTGGTCGTGCAACTAGCGGATGGCACGACAGCCTTGCATGTGGCCGCTAACCGCGTGATGCTGCGCCAGGCGATCCTGAATCTGCTGAGCCACATGGTAAGCACCCATCAGGGGCAGATAGTCAGCGTGGAGCTCTGCTGGGCGGAGAACGATGCCAGTGTGCGCATGCGCTACCGGCCAGCGGCCGTGCCCGAGTTGGCGCAATCCGAGAGCCCCTATGCCATGGCGGTGCAGCTCATCAACACCCTGGGGCTGCGTTGGGCCGAGAACTTGGACCTAGATGGGGATCGCCATGTCACCATTTACGTTCCGCTGGTGAGGCGGCACAGCGTGCTGGTGGTGGATGACAACGATGGGGTGATTGCCCTCTTCGCGCGATACCTGCGACACCAACCCTTCTCCCTGGTCGGCGCCCACGACTATAGAGAAGCATTGGCCAAGCTGGCCCAAGCGCGGCCTGAGGCGATTATCCTGGACGTAATGCTGCCCAACCAAGACGGCTGGGAGGTTCTGCAAGCGCTGCGCGCTCACCCGCTAGGCAAGCACGCACGAATAATCATCTGCTCCATCATCAACGATCCCGAGCTTGCCAGGGCATTGGGTGCGGACGCGTTCCTCCACAAGCCTGTCGACCGCCAATGCTTGCTGCAAGCGCTCGAACCGCTCTTGTCATCGGCCCAGGGCGCCTCGTAACCAAGCCCTCCGGATTACTCTGCTACACGCGACCCCAGCAGCGCCCCCCGGCGCAATCCGCCAGATTGCCGCAATCCGCCAGATTGCGCCGAATAGTGCGGATGCACGTTCCGGAAGACAGTGTTGAGCAGCTCCACCAACGCGGCTGTGCCGATCCCCTCAGCGCGGGTCAGAGTGAATTGCCCGCCGCGCGATCGCAACATCTCCATCTCATAGCCGGCGGCTGTGGCGCCCACCACATGGATGTCGCGTAGCGCGGGGTCGCTGCGTAGCTCGGCAAGCACCTCGAACCCATCCATCCCCGGCATCAACAGGTCGAGCAGGATTAGCTGCGGGGCGCGCTCCCGCGCGATGCGCAGACCCTCGGGCCCCGAGTGCGCCGTTAGCACTTCGTCTGTTAACTCTAGCGTGGTCAGCAGGCGTGTCATCAGGGCCACAAAGCCAGGGGTATCATCGACGATGAGCACCGTGTCGTGTGGGCCGCAGTACTTGCTGACGACGCGCCTCAGCGACTCGCGAGTGACCGGCTTGGTCAGGCAATCATCCATCCCGATTGAGCGAGCCAGCCAACCGGGGCTGGGGATGGAACAGCGCACGATCGGCACAGCGTAGCGTCGGCTGAGTTCACCCAGAGTACCGAGCCAGGCGCCTTCGGGAGCATCGGGTGGCTGGTTAATGACCACCCCAATGGGGCGCTCCGCCTCGATGATCGCCTCGGCCATCGTGGGATCGGTAGCGTGCAGGGTGACTCGGTCATCCAGGTAGCGGCTCAGCATCTCGGGGATGCCTGGGTCGGGATCCACAACCAGAATCGGCGCATCCGATAGATCTGCCCTGTGGGTCGAAGGGACGCGGCGCAGTGCGCTGGTCTCGGGCGTGGTGCCAGGCAGTGGAAGGGAAAAGGAAAAGGTGGAAGGATATTCGCGCGGCATGCGCCAAAGGCTGGGTATCGCGGCGGCACTTGTACATGAC
>CAYQDH010000012.1:0-2956 GCA_964416075.1 uncultured Anaerolineales bacterium
GCCCCCGCCTCCATGGGTGGGGTATTAAAGATCAGGGGCTCGTCGCAGATCTCCAGGATCACGTTGTCGAAACCGTTGACCTCTTGCGTGATCTGGCGCACATAGGCTTCCTCTCGCAAGGCCAGGTCGGGCTCGTTCAGGGTCTGAGCCACATTGTGATCGCCCAGGCCCACGCCTTGGATGTTGTTGGGGTGGAACAGCGGCGAGAGGGGCCATGTGTCAGGGTATTGGCAATTGAAGAAGCAGATCTCCACCACGATCCCGCGGCGATCCGCCTGGGCCACGAAATCCACGAGACGCTGGAAGAATGCCGGGTTCCAGGCATCCAGATCGAACTTGTTTCCGCCCAAGATATACCCCGGCTCGTTGCTGCGCGCCCACGGCAGGATCAGGTCCTCTGGCCGCGGCGCCAGCGTATTATCACGGATGAACTTGTCCTTCGGCTCGAACAGGAACCCTGGGTAGATGCGCGTATAATTCAGGCCGTAGCGCGCCAGCGCACCGAAATAGGCCACATAATCGAACGCTCCATTCACCACGGCGCCATAGTGCTCTGCCGAGGTGATGAGCACCGTGGGTTCCCCGTTGTACAGGTAATA
Organism: uncultured Anaerolineales bacterium; assembly: GCA_964416075.1. Taxonomy (GTDB): domain Bacteria; phylum Chloroflexota; class Anaerolineae; order UBA1429; family UBA1429; genus CAYQDH01. Next base: position 600 of record CAYQDH010000012.1, read on the forward strand.
GTGCGGGTTTTCCGGGTGTACGCGAATCGGTCCGCTTGATGACATTGTCTTACCCTCCATCATAGGCCTACGCGGGGGGCTTGAACACCCCTTCCTCGAGAGACCCTAGGAAACAGGCCTCGACGAGGCTCTTATCCGCTCGTTCCAGCTTCATCCCTTTTCTCAATACACTGAAATGCTTGATGCCCCCCAGATGCTCGCTGATATAGTTGAGGTCGTCGTCCGTGGACATCCAGTTCCTGTCATCGAACATGCTGAGGTCGAGAGGCACAGAGTACCTTTTCAGCGATTTCTCCCCATGGATGTTAAAATACAGGTCAAAAAACGACATCACCAGTTCCCGGACCGATCGGTAGACCGGCTCTCTGTACCTGAGCAGGGTGGTGTTAGACTTGGCGATACACCCCCACCTCTCGTGTTGCCGGTACACGGCCAGCACGTGGTCATCGTCGTTCTCTGCCACGAGGTCCACCACCAGTGGCCTGAATCCCAGTTGTCTCAGGGCGTAGGCCGCGAAATATGCCCCCTCTGAGCAGTGGGCCGTGCCCACCTCGAGCACTTTTTTTGGGGACTTGCAGTCCTTCCCCGCATTATATTGGAGCCCGTTGAGGAATAGCTGGATCTCGTAAGGTCTCTCGAAATTCATCCCGGCCTTTCTGTGGAACCTGATAGGTCTCCCGGATCAGGGCAACGTGCGCCCCTTCCCTCCGGCGAGGAGTCCTGGCTGGCACGTCCGGCAAAAGTTGGTGGGCCGGCCCTCGCGCCGCACCTCGCTGATCGGGCTCCCGCAGCGCAAGCAGGGCTGGCCCGCCTTGCCGTGCACGACCAGGAAATCGCGCATCTCGTCGTCGAGCGTCTCGCTGAGTTGCGGCTCGATCTTGTCCATCGCTTCCTGCAGCACGGCGCGCATCGATTCGTAGAGCCGGGCCACTTCGTCATCGCTGAGGCTCGCTTTGCGCCGGAAGGGGTACACCTGCGCTCGCCAGCAGATCTCGTCGGCGTACGCGTTGCCAATCCCGGCTACGAACGCTTGCCGTGTCAGGATGTGCTTCACTTCGCCCGACTGGCCGCGCCAGCGTTGGCGAAAGGCCTCCAGTGTCAGGGCTGGGTCGTTCGCCTCGGGCCCCTGCTCGGAGTAGGCTGGTATCTTGTTCAGGTTGTCGGTGAGATAGATCTTGCCCATATCGACAGCATCGTGGTAGCGCAACTCGTGGCCGTCCTCCAACCGCAACACCAGGGCGTCGCGTGTCCGGTCGCGACCTAGCGGCTCGCCATAGCGCAGGCGCCCGGCCAACATGGGGTTGATGGCCAAGGTGTTGCCGTCATCCAGGGCCAAAAGCAGGAACTTGCCGCGGCGCTCGGCGTCCTGAAAACGCCGGCCCACGAGGAGGTCGGTCACCTCGCCGCCAAGGAGGTTGCGCACCACCAGCGGGCGACGCACCCTGGCGCTCGTGATGGCCACGCCCATGAGTCGCGGCCCTAGACGTCGACGAATCACTTCCAAATCGGGGAGCTCCGGCATGTCACACCCTGTACGCCGGGTCTCTGGCCCGGCTCTCCGTAATCACAATCCCGCCTGTCGCATGGCATCCTCGGGCTTTAGCCCGTCGTGGATGACCGCTTTGAAGGCGCAGACATTGGCCGTGATTTTGGCAAATCCCCACACGTTGCGCCCGATCGTGGCCCCACGCGCGCCGCTGGCCACCACGTCCGCCAACATCTGCAATGCCGCTTCCAGCGTCGCCGCCTTGGGTCCGCCGGCAGCCACCACGGGTACCGGCGCATCGGCTACGATCTCCGCATAGGCCTGGACATCCCCGCAGTAGGGCACCTTGATCACGTCCACGCCGCACTCGGCTGCGCAGCGAGCAGCCCAAGCGATATCCTCCGGCGCGAACGAGATGGTGAGGTGCTGAGGATTCCGGGGATAGATGTGACAGATGACCGGCAGGTCGTAGGGCGCCGCCTGGTGGACGCACTCAGCGATGACTCGCAGGTGGGCGGCTTCGCTGGCCCCCCGTACATAGCCTACCACCGCGATAGCATCCGCGCCCAGGCGGATGGCATCCTCCGGCACGGCGCCTTGCTCGAAAGCGGTATCATCTGGGCGTACCAGGCTGCTTTGCAGAATGGCAGGCACTACGCCGGCGTAGGGCGCCCAAGCCGAAGCCAACATCCCCTTGTGCATCGTCAACGCATCCGGGCGGCCGGCCACAATATCCCTCAACGTGGACTGAATGTGGCGAAGCCCCTCGGGCATCCCCTCGCCATAGCCGATAAAATGGTCGACCGCGATGGAGCACAGCCGCCCCGAAGGGTGGGCGAAGAGGCGATTGAGACGGATCAGTTTTCCCACG
>CAYQDH010000012.1:2966-17987 GCA_964416075.1 uncultured Anaerolineales bacterium
CATCTGTTGCCTTTCCTTGCGCCGGTCAATGCATATCCCATCAGGCGCGTAATCGTTGGTAGTAAGCCCCATCAGGGCGCAGTGTTGGCTAGTTTCGCAGGCTATGGATGGGCGCCGGTATCTTGCCGCCCAAGCGCACAAACCGTCCCGACTTGCCCGCGCCGCGCACCGGCATGACGACGCTCTCGCCAAACAAGCCGCCAAAGCTGACCATCTCGCCCGCTTCCTTGCCCGGCACGGGGATCAGGCGCACGGCCGTGGTCTTGCCATTGATCACGCCGATGGCCATCTCGTCCGCGATCAGCGCGGCGATCGTCTCGGCGTCCACCGAACCGGGGATGGGGATCATGTCCAATCCCACCGAGCAGACGCTGGTCATCGCCTCCAGCTTTTCCAAGGACAGGCTACCGGACCGCGCCGCCGCGGCCAGCTCCGCGTCCTCAGAGACGGGGATAAAGGCTCCGCTCAGCCCACCGACGCTCTGGCTGGCAAAGGCGCCGCCCTTTTTCACCGCATCGTTCAGCATGGCCAGGATGGCCGTCGACCCCGGGGCGCCGATCTCATCGACGCCCAGGATGCGCAGTATCTCGCCCACACTGTCTCCCGCGATGGGGGTGGGCGCCAGCGATAGGTCCACGATGCCAAAGGGCACCCCCATCACCTGTGCCACGCGCTTGCCGATCAATTCGCCGCTGCGCGTCACGCGAAAGGCCGTTCTCTTGATCTCATCGGCCATATCTTGCAGACCCAGCTGCCCCGGTGAGCTGGCGTTCAACAGGCGTTCCAGCGCGCGAGCCACCACCCCGGGCCCACTGACGCCCACGTTGATCACCGCTTCGGGCTGGCCCACGCCGTGTACGGCTCCCGCCATAAAGGGGTTATCGGCGGGCTGGTTGCTAAATACCACAAACTTGGCTGCCGCGAACCCTCCCTGCGTCGCGCTCTGCCAGCCCAGGGCATGAACCGTCTGGCCCATCAGCCGCACCGCATCCATATTGATGCCGTAACGGGTCGATCCCACGTTGGCCGAGCCACACACCTTTTGCGTGGTGGCCAACGTCTCCGGGATGGCCGCGACTAATTCCAGATCAGCGGGGCTGGCGCCGTTCTCCATATTGGCCGCAAACCCGCCCACCAGGTCGACGCCCACCTGTGTAGCGGCCTCGTCCAACGCGCGTCCCAGGCAGACCATGGCCTCGCGATCCATCCCCGAGCCCACGTGGGCAATGGGGGTCACAGCCAGGCGCCTGTTCACGACGGGCACGCCGTACTCATCGCTGGCCGCACGGCACGCCTCTAGCAGGCGCACTGCGTAGCGCTCGACCTTGGCCCGGATACAATCGCATGTGGCTGCTACGGTGGCCCTGCGACAGTCCAACAGATCCAACCCCAGGGTCACGGCGCGCACATCGAGGTGCTGCTCCTGGATCATGGCCACGGTCTGCAGAACCTGGTCCGAACGGATCATGGGTCCACCTCGTTTGTTGCTCGGAAGATAGCCTCGTGCTGCAATACGGCGCTCAATCCCGCCTCGGTCCCGAATTCTTGCAGGCGGCGTCGCAGCACGTCCAGATCGGTGCAGCGACTCACGTCCACCAACAGCATCATCACATAATCGCTGCCCACCACGGCGGTGGACAGGTCCAGGATATTCAGCCCGTTTCGAGCGCAGAAGGAGGAGACACTGGCCACAAAGCCGATGCGGTCGCGGCCGCGTGCCGTGAGCAAATAGGTGTCTTGATCCGGTGTAACCGGCTCCACCGCAGGCGCGTCATCCGCCGCAAGCACGGCGACGTGCAGGGCTATCGGGCCTTGCGCACTGGCAGCGGCGATACGCGCCTCGATATGCTCAGGTAGCACCTCAGCCGGGAACTGGGCCAGCAAGATCATCGTAAAATAGCCCCTCAAGACGCTCTGCCGTATGTCGGCGATGTTCCCCTGTAGGGCGCTGATCGCGCCTGAGACCTCGGCTACAATGCCGGTGCGGTCGCGAGACATGACGGAGACCACGTATTGCCGCCGAGGTTCCTGGCTCACGACGCCATCTCCTCCAGGGTCACCTTGCGCCCCTCCTCGATAGACCGCGCGATGGCCAGCAGAGTTTTCAGCTCCTGCCAGCCGTGTTCCAGGGTGTAGGGCGGTTCCTCACCTCGTTGCAGGGCGTGGGCCATGGCCGTCCACATCTCGACGTAAACGTCCTCGGCTGGCACCTCCACGGTCCTGCGCTCTCCTTCGATGCTTTCGATGGTCAGTCGTTCTCGCTCGACCACGACCAGGCCCTGGCTGCCCCGGATATGGTAATGGTTCTGGGTGCCTCCCATATAGTCAGAGTGGCTCAGCACCCCTCTCATCCCCTTCGCATACTCCATGACTACCAGAACATGGTCATAGTCGCCATACTCGGGTCTGAGTTGGCGCCCATAGGCCGTTACCGCCTGGGGGATGCCAAAGACGGTCGAAAAGTCGGCCAGCACATGGTGCCCACCATCGAAGAGGGTGCCCAAAGGAAACTCGGGGTGGATGCGCCAGGCGGTCGTGCCATAGCCCCGTACCGAGTGCCTGCCTGCATCATAGCGCGAGTGGGCGACGCGCTCATACATCACCAGGTCCCCGATCTCCCCTGTCTGGAGCAACTGCGATATGAGGGCCGCCTGGTTGCGGTAGCCCGATTGCTCCATGATCAGGACCTTTCGCCCCGTCTCCCGTGCGACGCGCACCACATCCTGGCCCTCTTCGAATGTGCGCGCCATGGGCTTTTCCAGGAACACCTCCTTCCCCGCGCGCATCGCGGCGATGGCCACAAGCGCATTCAGAGGGATGGGCGTCAATACCACCACAGCATCGATCCCGGGCCAAGCGGCCAGCTCGCGGTAATCCCTGAAAAAAGGGAGACCTGGGTAGTCGCGCTCCACCTTGAGGCGGCTGGCCTCGCTGGTGGCGCTGAAAGCGGCAATGGTATACAGGTGCCCCAACTGCGTAAGGGTGGGGCGATGTCTGTTCTCCCAGATCAACCCCGGCCCGACGATACCCAAACGTATCGGTTCCATGCTCTATCATCTCCACGTGCTAGTATGGTTCCTGGCCTCGCTCGATCCTATTGTGGCCAGTGTACGATGCTTACGGCTTTTTGGCCCAGATCGGCCCAATCCGGTTCCTGGGGCAGGCGGTCGGCCCAGGCGATCGACATGTAGCCGTCTTTCACGACGACGCTGCCTCGGATGTCCAGCTCGGCTTCGGGCGGTGTGATGCCCCATCCTCCGGCCTCAAAGAGCGGATCGTTGCGGATGGCCAAGATGACATGCGGATTGCCCCCATGCACCTGTACACCGAAACTCTCCGCCGCGTGGGCCAGCTTGATCTGCCCGGTGATCCCCACCGCGCGTTGCCGGATGATGTCCACGACCTGCATGCCCAAGAAGGGGGAGGCGCTGTAGGGTTGTCCGCCGATGTAACCGATCCACTCCATGGCCTGGATGGGCAGATCCAAGCGGTCGCTGAGCTTCTTTAGGCCCATCAGATCATAGTCTTGCAGCGGCTCCTCCATCCAGCGATAGTTGAGTGCCTCCAGCGCACGACCTACTTGCACCGCTTCATCATAGTCGTACGATTCCACGGGATCGTGCATCAGGTAGAAATCATCGCCCACAGCCTGGCGCAACGCCTTGGCCAATTCGATGTTGCCGCGGACACCGCGATAGGAGTGATCCTTGCAACCAAAGAACCCTTGCTCCTTGGCTTTGACCGCGTCGGCCACCAGTGCATCGATGGTGCTACCGCCGATATTGCGGTAGGCGGGGATGCGGTCGCGGTAGCCGCCCAACAGTTTGTACAGTGGCATGCGCGCTTGGCGACTGGCCATATCCCAGAGCATGTTGTCGATGGTGTCCACCAGCCCTCGGCCGGTATAAAAGAAGCGTTGCGCGTACCACAGCCTCTGCCAGACGTACTCCCGGTCCAAAGGATCGACGCCCACGAGCATGGGCGCAATAGTGGTCATGAATCCCTTGGCCTGCCACTCCAGGTCGTCGGCATGGAATCCGCTGGCATAGTCGCCATAGGCGTCGATCCCCCCGTCGGTAACCAGCCGCAAAAGGGCTCGATAGGTGGGTGATGGCTGCTCGTCGCTATAGCTGATGACGGGGTCGCCTTCTCCGCTGCGAAAGCCCATCGAATGGGTGTACAAGCCCGATAGGTTACCGGGGACCGGCTCGATGGTGCCCCGCCTCTGTGAAGAGGCCTGTCGGACAACCGGCTTGTCGGGCACGATATAGAACTCGATCGATGTGATCTTCACGGTCTGCTCCTTCGGATATGTACGGCGGGCATCGTGCCCGCCCCTTTCCCGCTCCAGGCGGTGCCCCTGCTGCATTAAGCCGCAGCCAATGGGCGACTCTCTACCCTCTGTAAGCTGTAGGATGCTCCTTGGCGTGCTGCTCCAAGCCGTCCATGATGGCCTGGCAGCTGCCCTGCCAGCGCTCTGGAGGCATGTCCTCAGTAATACCCATGATGATTCCCCTACAGGAGGACACCTCATCGAGCATATCCATCGTGGCCTGCCTGACCTGATCATTCCGCTTGAGGTGTACCGAAGAGGGAAAATTCAGCCACAAGACCTTATTCGGCCAGGCGGCGCGCGCCTCGCCCAGGCTCATGTCGGTATCGGGGGCGGGGGTAAAAGCCTCGATATAGTCCAGGTCGGTTCCGGCGATCAGGTCGGCGATAGGCCCATTGTTGTCGTCGAAATGGCAGCCGATCAGCTTCCCGTGGCGGTGCATCACCTCCGCCGCCTCATTATAGTGCTGCACGTAATAGCGCTCGAACGTCTCCCGCCCGGTGATCTTGGGCACCACGTTGCCGCCATAGTTGGCATGCATCACCGGCGACTGGGCCACGATGGGGTACAACTTGCGCCGCTGTTCCACGATGGCCGAATAGAGCCTGAGCACCTCGTCGCGGTGGTCCATCCACTCCAGGCAAAAAACCTGCATATCCATCATCGTACCCGAGATGAGCGTCTGCAGGGGCTCCAGCCCGAACCCCGAGCGAAAGATGGCGTCCGACCCGAAATCGGCCTGGGCACGCGCAAGAGTATCGTACGTCGGCTCGTACATCTCGTCCTCGATCAGAGAGAGCAGCGCCGCGTAATCCTCGGGTCGCTTGTACATCTTTTCGTGCCACCATGTGGTAAACCCGGCCGCCTCGCCCAGCGTGGAGAGTGTCCCTGCGGGCGTCTCATAGTGCGTGCGCACCATCTGCCGCTCACCCTCCCAATACACCTGTTGCGTCACCTTGACATGGGGGCGATGCACCTTGTATACCGGCACATCGCGCTTGACGATGCACATCCCCCGGTTGCGCATGGCGCGCTCCGCCGCGCACTGGGGAATCATGCACTCGTACATGGTAAAGGGGACGCGCTCCGCCGCTTCACCTCGTAGCACCCGCTCCACATGCTCTCGTGGCGTCATGGGCTCTCCTTTCACGAAACGTAAAGGTCAGGGCGTCGGCCCGTATACCATGGGCTGGCCGCGCGCGCGGCTGGCACACCGGCGGGGTCCACATCGGCATAGATGATCCCCTCGCGGTCCCAGATCTCGGCCAGCACCTGGCCATCTTTGTCGGTGATGTTGCTGCCCCCCGGGCAGGGCCTGCCTTCTTCATCCGGCCCACAGCAACAGGAGACGGCCATGATCATCGAGTTCCAGCGCGCCAGGTGTCTCACCTCGTTGGGCCCTCGGCTCTCGCGATTGTTCATCCAGAAGAGCATGGTGCACCCCAGGTTGGCGTAGGAGCGCGTCATCTCGGGGAAATCGCCATCGTAACAGATCATCACCCCGCTCTTGTGCCCCTGCACGTCAAAAGTCACCAGGCGATTGCCGGGGCGGTAGAAGGTGGGCTCGTGCCGCAGGCCAGCGGCATCCCACCACAGGTGCGTTTTGCGATAGTTTGTCACCACGCCATGCTGGCCCACCAGGGTAGCGGCGATATAGCAATCATCGCCATCTCGTTCGGTCAACCCGTAAAGGATGAGCGCATCGCTCCCCTGTAGCAGGCCCTGGAACGCGCGTGTCGTAGGACCCTCCACCGGCTCCGCCAGGTCGCGCAAACCTGCATAGTAACCCACGAGCATCTCCTCGTGGAATAGGATGATCTGCGCTCCCCGGGCCAAGGCCTCGCGCGCATGGTCGAGCGCTCTCGCGCGATTCTGCTCCACCGCGCCCGGCACCGTATTCTGTTGCACCACCGCGATTTTCACCGTCATAATCGGCTCCTAACAGTCACTGGAGCGAACCCCCGCGCTTCTCTTGGCTGATCTGGGACATTATAGCCGAATGCCGCGATGGCGCCACAGTGGGCATGGGCATCCCGCGAGCCACGGTCTCATTTGGCTCGACACGCCATACCGCGGGCGCTATAATCCCGCCCACAAGGGTCTTTCCCTATACGAGGAGTGCCATATGTGGCGGACTCTGAAACACACCGTGCGCGCCCAGTGGCGCGACGCATGGATCCTGTCGCGCGAGTCTCGCGCCTCGCTCGTCCTATTCCTGGTCGTGCTGATAGGCGGTGCGCTACTTTTTCACCTGTTCTACGTCTATCCCGACACGCACGAGCGCCTGGGCTTGGGGCAGGCGTTCTATGCCACCTTTGCGCTCATCTTCTTTGAGATCGTCCTGCCCTTTCCGCAGCCTTGGTACCTGCAGGTTCTTTTCTACGCTATACCCGTCTTGGGGCTTGCTGCGATTGCGGAGGGGCTTTTTCGGTTTGGATCGGCTCTGGTGAACAAGCAAGAACGGGGACAGAAATGGCAGGTGGCCATGGCTTCAACCTATAGAGGGCACATCATTGTCTGTGGCTTGGGCAAACTGGGCTACCGCGTCATCCTAGAACTGCGCAAGTTCGACCGCGAGGTCGTGGGCATCGAGCTCAACCCCAATGGCCGATTCGTGGAGAGGATCCAAGGACTCAACGTTCCGGTGATCCTGGCCGATGCGCGTCGCGAAGAGAACCTCATCAAGGCGGGAGTGGAGAGCGCCGACGCCATCATTCCCTGCACCGATGACGAATTGACGAACCTCGATATCGCCCTCGATGCCCGCGAGATGAATCCCCAGATCAAGGTGGTGATGCGCCTCTTCGACCCGGACCTGGCCCGGCGTGTGGAGAAAGGTTTCGGCATCCATACGGCGTTCAGCACATCGGCCCTCGCTGCGCCCCTGTTTGCTACGTCCGCGATGCGCATCAAGACCCGCTATGCCTTTTACGTGGGCGAGAACTTGCTCAACCTGAGCCAGGTCACCATCGAGACCGGCTCTCTGCTGGTCGGCTGGACCATCGGCAAGCTCGCGCGAGAGGCCGATGTCTCTGTCGTGTGCTACGAGGGATGCCAGGGAACGGACACCCACCCCGAACCCGAACTGCAACTAAGAGCGGGTGATCAGCTGATGGTAATCGGCACGGTGCAGGAGCTGCGTCACCTGGACGAACTGAACATCGCTGCGACGCGATAATGGCCCTGGCGGGCGCGAGCCCAGCGGCCCGCCCCGTTCGGATGCCGTTCGTGGTGAGCGCCGTGAGTCGGGTTCTCGTGCCGAAAAAATCTCGTGTCCGGCGGTCTGTCCTCCTCAGTATCTCGGCCTCTTTCTCGCATAGGTCTGGAACGGCGTGCGTGGCTCCGTGCTGATCCAGGTGCTCGCTTCGCCTAGCTTTGAGAGCGAACGCAGCACGTCGAAGGTCAGCCAGCGCGAGGCTTGCGGATGGCTGGCGTATTCCCAAAGGCCGTACGGGCCCTGCAATCCGCGCACGAATCCCGTCAGCTCTTGCACGCGTGGGTCCTCGCTGCCCGCCCCGATACGGGCGCAGAGATTCAGAATCAGTGCCGGGTCGAACCGGGCATAATAGGTGATGAACCCCCGCGCAGGCTCGACCCCGATTACCCGAGCTACCTCGTAACCCAGGGTGCGCTGCTCGCGTGTCTCGCGGCCCAGGAGCAGGTCCAGAGCTTGGCGTGCTTCCGGGCTGTGCCTGCGCGTAGGATGGTAGGCCAGGCAGACCAGGGCGCCCGTGGTGTTGGAGCGGCAGCCCCAGCGCGAGTGCGCCAGCTTGCGATAGCCAGCCACATAGCCCAGGTTGCCCGAGGCGATGCCGGTGGGCCACGCGCCATCCGGTAGGCGCTGCCCGAGCAACCACTCGTAGGCGCGTTCGGCGCGCGGGTCCGTGGCGAACCCGCTGGCGGCCAGCCCCCGCAGGGGCAGGCTGGTCTGCAGGGAGATGACCGAGTAGCCCCTATCTTCTTCCGGCTCGTCGTGCGATTCGGGCAATGGCCATGAGCCATCTGTGCATTGCAGGGCAAAAAGGGCCTCGGCGCCGCGCCGCACCGTAGGATCGTCCGGCCCGAATCCCAGGTAGCCCAGGCGCGCCAGGGCCAGGGAGGTAGCTCGCATCCGATCGACGCGCGAATGAAGGTCGATGCGCCTCCAGGAACCGTCCGGCTCCTGCAGTTCTTTGAGCCGCGCGGCCAGGGGCTCCTCCTCCCTCAGCCGCAGCAGCTCCTGCACTTCACGGTCGTCGTCGCCGCGACCCAGCATCTCGCGCAAAACCAATAGGCGGAGGCAGGGCGAAGGATCGGCCAGCAGTAGGGCGGCCCAGGTCATCGTTTGGCCTCCAGGATCTCGCGCAGATAGTGGGCCGTCGGCGTGTTCCCGGCGGCCACCGTCTCCGGCGTGCCGGCGGCGACGATATGCCCGCCCTCCGGCCCGCCGCCAGGACCCAGTTCCACCAACCAATCGCAGGTAGCCAACAGGTGGGGATGGTGCTCCACGACCAGCACGGTGTGCCCATCGTCTACCCGGCGGTGCAGCACGCCCGTCAGGCGCGCTACATCGTCCAGGTGCTGCCCCACGGTGGGCTCGTCCAAGATGTAAAGCGTCCCCTGGCTGGCCTTGTGCCCCAGCTCCTTGACGATCTTGAGCCGCTGCACCTCACCGCCGGACAGGGTGTAGCCCGGCTGCCGCAGAACCAGGTACCCGAGCCCCGCCTCTATCGCGCGGGTCAGGGGATGGGTGATGCTATCGCAGTCCTGCCAGAGGCGTTGAACCTCCTCAATCGTCAGCGCCATCAACTCCGGCAGAGCCTTCCCGCGGAGGCACACGTCCCATGCCTCCGGCAGGTATCCGCTGCCGCGGCAGCTTTCGCACGGCACGTGCACGTCGGGCAAGAATCCCATATCCAGCGTGATGCTGCCCGACCCTCCGCACACCGAACACTGGCGTCCCAGTCGCCCCTCGTCGAGCCCCAGGGCATGGGCGTCCTCGCTATCGGCGTACAAAAGGCGCAGGGGTCGCTCCAGCGCGAGAAACGACGCGGGGCTGACCACGCCCGCGCGCGATTGGTCGACCACCAGGCTGCGTGCCGGGGCACCCTCGATGGCGTCGTAGGGGGCGGGGTCGATCGGCTCGGACGCCATGGAGGTCGTGTACTTCCTCGGCGCCAGGGCCCGCCCCAGGGTGTCGATCACCAGGGTGCTCTTGCCCGATCCCGAGACGCCACAAATGCCCACCATCGCTCCCAAGGGGAGACGGGCATCTTCGCCGCGTAGGTTATTGCCCCGGGCGCCGCGCACGATGAGCCAACCGTGCCCCTCGCGACGTGGTCTGTACAGGTCGATCTGCCGTTCGCCTCTCAGCCAGGCGCCGGTGATTGTGTCGCACCGTTCCACGTCTTCGGGCTTGCCTTGGGCCACGACGTGCCCACCCGCCGCACCCGCACCAGGGCCCATATCGACCAGGTGGTCGGCGCGTCGCATGACCAACGGATCGTGCTCGACCACGATGACGGTGTTGCCTTCGTCGCGTAGTTCCACCAGAGCGTCGAGCAGGGCTTGCACTTCGGATGGGTGCAGCCCTCGTGTGGGTTCATCCAGAAGGATGGTCAAGGAGGTCAGCCCACTGCCCAATAATCCCGCCAGCCTGATTCGCTGCGCCTCTCCCGCGGAGAGCGTGGCAGCCGGACGCCCCAAGTGCAGGTAGCCCAGGCCCACCTGCTGCAGGAAACGCAAACGCAACTTGACCGTTTGCAGGGCGGTCCTGGCGGCATCGGGGTAACCCTCCGCAGAGCTCAGAGCTAAAACGACCCCAGCTAATTTCGTCAGGGACATCTCGCTCAGCGCCTGAATGTTGTGCCCACCCAGGCGCACCGCCAGGTACTCGGGCCGTAGCCTCGCCCCGTGGCACGTTGGGCATGGCTGGGTCTCTGTGTAGGTCCCACCCACATCCCAGTCGCGAATCCACCCGTAGAACCCGGGGAAGCGCTGCTCGGACGTATGCGTGCGGCCCGTGCGGCTGACGTAATGCACCGTCATGGAGTTTGGATCCCCGAACAGGAAGGCTTGCTGCGCCTCGGGCGCCATCTGCTCCCAAGGTGTGGTCGCCGGGTCAAAGCCATAGCGCTGCGCCAAGGCCTGCACCATATCATAGCCCCCATTGTAGGGCTTGCAGAGATATCCGTTCGGAAAGAAGCCAGGTGAGTACATCGCACCGTCACAGAGGGGTTTCTCCGGGTGGATGATGAGCTTCTCCGGCCGGGGCGCCTGCATCGAGCCCACGCCATGGCACTCCAGGCAAGCAGCGGCGTAGGTGCTGGAAAAAAAGTGCCGAGGCTCAGCAAACGCCGCGTCTGCGCCGCAGCTTGGGCAATGCCACGCTTGCTGCCGTTGCATCATGCCTCCGCAAACCAGGCATCGTCGCTCGCCGATGGCAGCGAGTAGCGCGGCGAGGTGGTGGGTAAGCTCGGAGGCCGTGCCCACGGTGGCCCGTCGCTCGTGCAGGCGGCGCTCGGATCCCACGGCCAATGCCACCCCCAGGCCACTCACGGAACCCACAGGGGCCTCCGGGCCTTCGTGGGTGCTCTGCCGTTCGTATAGCGAGAGGCTCTCCAGAAAGCGCCGCCGCGCCTCCGTTTCCAGGACATCGCTCACCAGGCTCGACTTGCCCGACCCCGATACCCCGGTCACCACGGTCAGTGTCCTTTTTGGCACGTCGACATCCACATCGCAGAGGTTGTTCGCTCTTGCGCCCCGAATGCTGATCCATGGCGTCGCTCGATCGGGCGATGGCCTGGGTTGCCCCTGCTCTCGGGGATGCAGCTCAGCCTCTGTGCGCAAGACCTGTCCGGTCAAGGACTCGGGCGCGTCGGGCAGTGTCTCGGGCGGGCCGGCGTGTAGCAGGCGGCCGCCTTGTGGACCTGCCCCCGGCCCCAGGTCGATGCACCAGTCTGCGGCGCGAATGATGTCCGTGTTGTGTTCCACCACCACCACGGTAGCTCCGCTGCGCACCAGTCGGTCGAGAACGATGAGCAGCCCCGCCACATCCTGGGGGTGAAGACCCGTGGAGGGCTCGTCGAGCACCAGCAGTTGCCCGCTCAGCTTGCGCTTGCCCAGGTACTTGGCCAGTTTGACTCTCTGTGCCTCTCCTCCCGAGAGGGTGGGGGAGGGCTGGCCAAGAGAGAGATACCCCAGGCCCACGTCGCACAGTGCTTGCAGGATCTGCTCCGCGGCGCCCTGGTCTGCTATCGGCAGTCGTCCGCTCTGCAGCAGGAGGGGCATGGCCTCAGCAACTGTGAGCGCGTACATGTCGGCGATGGACAGACTAAGGCCCCCCATGGTGACTCGTGCTGCGAGTACCTCATCGTTGTAGCGTTGTCCGTCGCAATCGGGACAGGGTGCCCAGCTCGTGGGCAGGTACTTCATGTGTACTTCGACCGCTCCCATCCCCTTGCAGGTGGGGCAAGCCCCTTCCTGCCGGTTGAACGAGAAATGGGAGGGCGAGAGCCCTGTGGCTGCCGCGTATAGGTCACGGATCATATCCGCCAGGTTCGTATAGGTGGCGGGCACCGAGCGCGGGTTGATGCCGATGGGGTCCTGGTTCACCCACACTGGCTTCAGCCATGGCCCGTAGATCTTCTCACACCCAACTGGCTTGCGCGCCGCCAGGGAGGCTACCAGCACGTCCTCCACCAGCGTGCTCTTGCCCGAGCCGGAGACGCCCGTGATCACCGTCAGTCGTCCGATCGGGATAAGCACATCGATGTGCTGCAGGTTGCGCAGATGGGCGCCGCGTAGGGTGAGGTACCGGCTCGCCTCGGGCCGCGCTTGGGGCAGAACCACGCGCTCGCGCAGGCTAAAGTAGCGTCCGGTCGCGCTATCTTGCCGCCACAGCTCGGCCGGCGTTCCGCTGAACAGGACACGCCCTCCCTGGGCGCCTGCCCCCGGGCCTAGGTCCACGGCTTGGTCCGCCGCCGCCGCGGCGACGCGATCGTGCTCGACATAAATAACCGGACCCGCCAATTTCCGAAAGGTGGGTAACAGGCGAGCCACATCCGCGGGGTGCTGCCCGATGGTAGGCTCGTCGAGCACGTGGAGCATGTCTTCCAAGCGGCTGGTAAGGGCCACGGCCAGCCGCACGCGCTGCGCCTCGCCCCGCGACAGGGTCGGGGAGGGCCGGTCCAGGCTGATGTACCCCAATCCCACCTCGATCAGCGTGCCGAGCCGTCGCTCGATCTCCCATCTCAGCCTGGCGGCCGACGAGGGCATCTCCGCTTCGCGAAAGAGCTGGTAGGTGGCGTCCACCGAGCCAGCGAGCAGCTGGGGCAGGTTCATCCCACCCCAGCGCACGGCGGCGGCCTCGGGATGCAGGCCCGTCTGGGCGCAGTGGGCGCAACCACTCCCGCCACACTCGGGGCAGGGGGTGTGAAAGTGAACGGGTCGCAGTTCCCCGAACCAGGCGCCGCAGCCAGCGCAGACCGGCGCGCGAGCCAAGCGAAGGGCCTGGCCCTTTGGCTGGCGCACCACGACCGCCATCGCTCCCAAGGCCGCTGCGGTCTCCAGGATCGCGCGAGCGCGTGTCGCCGGCTCCCCACCCTCTAGTTCGGCGATTTGGACCTCGATGGTGTGTGCCTCGCTGGCGTCCAGATCCTCACCAGCCCAAGGCTGCTCATCGACCACGACCTGGCCGATGCCAAACTCGCTGCTCAGGAACTGAAGCAGGGCGTGGTGGCTGCCCCGAGCGCCTTGTACCAGGGGTGCATGGACCTCTACCGGCGCAGGTCTGGCCAGCTCCATCAGCCGCTCTACAATCTCATCATCGCTAAGAAGAGTCAGCCCTGCCCCGCATTGCGAGCAATGCCGCTCTCCCAGGTTCGCGTAGAGCAACCTGAGAAAGGGGTGTAGGCCGGAGGCTGTCGCCAGCGTCGAGGCGGGGTTACGGTTCAACAAGTTTTGGCCCACCGCAATGGCCGGCCCCAGGCCATCGATCGCCCGCACCCGTGCGGGGGAAAGCCGTAGGGCGCTCGACCCGAGAGAGTATACCTCCAGGAAGCGGCGCCGCGCCTCATGATACAGCACATCGAAAACCAGCGTCGTCTTGCCCGATCCCGAGACCCCGGTGACCACGGTCAACTCGTCGCCGAATTCGACGTCTATGTCCTGCAGGTTATGCTCACTGGCGCCATGGACATGGATGCTCATCATACCCTCGTCTCACGCGCGCACATCCACCTTGGCGCGAATCCGTGCGGCCAACTCATCCAGCTCGGTCCTGGTCGCCCGCCTGGAGCCCTCATGTACCGACACCCGAAAGCCATCCCCTTCGTACCGAGGCAAGATATGGACGTGCACGTGAAAGACGCTCTGTCCCGCCGCCCTGCCGTTGGCTTGCCAAAGGTTCAGCCCTGCTGGCTGTAGACTGGCCCGCACAGCGCGCGCGACGAGGACCACACTCTGAAACAACTGGGCCGTCGTCTCGGCATCCAACTCGAAGAGATTCGCTACATGGCGCTTGGGTATGACCAGGACATGGCCCTCTGTCGCTTGCTGAATATCCATGAAGGCTAGCGTGTGCTCGTCTTCGTAGACGCGGCTAGCGGTACTCTGTCCCTGGGCGATCTGGCAAAAGATACAATCTTGCATGGGTCCACCTCCCGCTCGACCAGAGATGCATTATAGCACATCCTGGCCCGGGCGTTGACCAAGGCCTCGGCTTGGGTAGAATAGCGATGCCGCAAGCACAGGGGCATTTGGCACTTTTGGCTCCACCTTGCTACAATGATCCGTAATCTGCAAGTTGGTCGGCGCTTGCCGCTCGGCAACCGTCGCTCAGTTGTTGCCGCTCGGCACAGCCGCATACATCCGCGATATCACGTATTCGCAAGGAGTGGAATGAACGTTACATCGATAGGCACGCAAACAGTCACCTTCCAGCAACGCATCGATGCCCTCAGAGAGACCAAGGTGGCTCACACGGCGCTCAAGCTGCAGCGACGAGGCTATTTTGATATCGACGATCATGGGTACATCCCCTGGGACGAGCCCATCCCTTTTGAGCGGAAATCGAACCATCCTTCTGGAGGGTGCTACGGCGCGGCCTGCATCGGCGAGAACTTTAGGGCGTGGCTGGAGGTGCACCCCGCCTACATCAATCCCAATAGCGCCTTGGCCGGCGCCTGGGTTGGCTATGTGCCACGCGTTGGCGGGTGGCGACCGGAAGAGCGCCCCGTGCATCTCCGGCCCCTGCAGCAAGAGTACAATATCCAGTACACGGGCATTGGGGGGATGAACCACTTCGGCCCCGACATGCGTATCGGGTTCCAGCTGGGCTGGGGTGGCCTGCTGAACAAGGTGCGTTATTATCGCGACCTGAACAACCCCACCGACACCTCCTTCTACGATGCCGAAGAGAATTTCATCTTGGGCGTCCAGTCCTGGATCCGACGCCATGTGGTCAAGGCGCGCGAGATGGCCGAGGAGGAGCCGAACCCCGCTTTGCGGGAGAACCTGCTGCAGATTGCAGAGATGAACGAATGGCTGGTAGAGGGCGCGCCGCGCACACTGCGGGAGGCTTGCCAGTTCCTGGCCTGGTTCCAGTCGGTCGATCGCATGTGGGCTGCCGGTGGGGCATTAGGCCAGTTGGATGAGTTGCTCCGCCCCTATTATGAGGACGATGTGGCAGCAGGGCGCATTACGGATGA
>CAYQDH010000012.1:17997-19072 GCA_964416075.1 uncultured Anaerolineales bacterium
AGAGGCCGTCTGGTACATCGCCAGCCTGTTCTTCAATGACACCCACTATTCGCAGATCGGCGGGCCAGCGCCCGATGGCCACGACCAGACCAGCCCCATGTCCTTCTTGATCCTGGAGGCCATGCATCGTTTGCGCATCCCATCCAACATCGCCGTGCGGGTCCACGATGGCCTCGATCCGGCGCTAATGCGCCAGGCCGTGCGCAACCTGTTTGAGGATGGCACGGGACCCTCCTTCTCATGTTCGAAGGGCTTGGATGAGGGGTACGCCCGCAATGGCATTCCCATGTCCGTCGCGCGCATGCGCGCCAAGGTCGGGTGCAACTGGACTGCGCTGCCCGGCGTCGAGTACTGCCTGCAGGATGTGACTCGCATGTGCATGGTGGCCCCTTTCCTGCACGCTTTTCAGGATGTGATGGCCGACCCGAACGGGCCGCGGACGATAGAAGCACTTTGGACCCGTTTCGAGCATCACTTGGGCGTCGCGGTAAACGTGATCAAGGATGGTTTTGATTGGCATCTGGAGCACCATGCCCGAAACACCATTGAGATCGTGCTCAACCTCTTTTGTCACGGCACGATTGAGCGCGGACTGGATGCGTCCGACGGCGGGGTGGACATCTACAACCTGACCTGCGATGCGGTGGGCCTGGCCACGGTTGCGGACTCGTTCGCCGCTATCGAGCAGCGCGTGGTGAACGAGAAGCGGCTCACCTGGGAGGAGTTGGCCCAGCATTTGGCCAGTAACTATGAGGGCGCCGAGGATGTGCGGCTCATGCTCAAGAATATCCCTCGCTACGGCTCGGGCGGCTCGCCCGCCGATGGTTGGGCACAGAGGGTTTCCCAGCTCTACACACAACTGATGCGCGGCACTCCCACGCGCAGGGGTTACACCGTGATCCCCGGCC
Source organism: uncultured Anaerolineales bacterium (assembly GCA_964416075.1). GTDB lineage: Bacteria > Chloroflexota > Anaerolineae > UBA1429 > UBA1429 > CAYQDH01. The sequence goes on from CAYQDH010000012.1 coordinate 18,906, forward strand.
TCTTTTCCCATGGCATCGTCAACCAGTTGGGCAAGAATGTGGGCGCCACGCCCAATGGGCGCCACGCTGGCGAGCCCATTGCCCACAGCGCCGACCCCGACCCAGGCTTTGCGCGTTTCGGGGGCGCATCGCCCACGGCCAAGGCGCAGGCGGTGGCTAGCGTCCAG
>CAYQDH010000012.1:19082-29529 GCA_964416075.1 uncultured Anaerolineales bacterium
GTGTGGTTGGGGTAATTCGGTGCCTCTGCAGGTCGACATCGACAGCCACCTCGCGCGCGAGATGGGTGGTATCGAGGTGGTCGAATCCTTGATCAAGACCCACAATGACCAGGGCGGCACCTTGATCAACATTAACGTCATCTCCAAGGAGATGATCCTGGACGCGCACAAGGATCCGGACAAGTATCCCGACTTGGTGGTTCGCGTGACGGGCTATAGCGCTTACTTTAAGACTTTGTCTCCCGAGTATCGACAGCAGATCGTAGACCGAATTCTTGCCGAATCATGATTTGTCGAGGCGATGCGCTCCTCTGCTATGGCTTTATCCGCGGCCTGCCTCAAGCGCTCGACGCTGACTCGGGCGACTGAAGCAATGGATAGGAATTAAGGGAGGTTCTGATGAGAGTTCTGGTTTTCAGTGCTCACTGTGCTGACTTTTGCTCACGGGCCGGGGGTACCATCGCCAAGTACGCCCGCATGGGCGCGGAGGTCCGGGTGGTCGCGCTCACCTATGGCGAGCGCTCCGAATCCGGCGGCCTCTATGCGGAGGCCACGGTCCCAACGCTGGGGGAAATCAAGGTCATCCGGCGCGAAGAGGCCCTTCGCGCTGCGGAGATCCTGGGAGCGACGATCGGCTTTCTGGATTGGGGTGATATCCGCTTTGAGTATACCCAAGAGCGCGCGCGGCTCTTGGGAGAGGAGATTCGAGCGTTCCGCCCGGATGTCATCCTGACACACCACGGCCCCGATCCGCAGAGCGTCGACCACGATACCACGGCCCACCTGGTGGACCGCGCCGTGCAGCTGGCGGGCACTGTAGGGCTCGAATCCACCTATCCTCCATCGAGGCGCGCGCCCGTGTTCTATTTCGAGGCCACCGTGCCCTTGACCGAATTGGAGGGGTTCAACCCCGACGTGTACGTGAACATCACTGAGGTCTGGGAGGTCAAGCTCCAGGCGCTGCGCGCGTTCGAGCGGTCCCAGGGATTCCTGGCCGACTGGTATGCGGACCAGGCACGGCTGCGCGCTTTCCAGGCGCGCCGGCTCTCGGGCCGTTCCGATATCGTCTATGCCGAGGCATTTGAGCGAACCAGCCCCTGGGTGGGTAATGCCTTGCCCCTGAATTCCTAGGGAGCCTGGCCCTGGTGCGGCGGAGGGCTACCGTGCGATGAATGACCTGCCTCTTACCTTGCTTTTCTCCGGCTTGGCGGAAGTAGCGCGGGCTGGGGCGTGGCAGCGCTTGCCTCGCCTCGCTGGCGGGGCGGTGCGCGTATTCACCGCGGCGCCCGATACCTACGACTATGCTCACCATGCCTCCCTGGGGGTGCATCACGGTCTCCTGCATGCGTTCTGGAGCAACGGGTGCAACGGCGAAGACCGCCCCGGCCAGGTGCAGTGCTGGTCCATGCGCAGCGAGCAAGGGACTTGGAACCCACCTCAGGTTCTGAGCCGGGCGCCCAACAGCCCGGCGCTCCACCAGGAGATGACCACCACGATCAACGGGGGGACGGCGCGGGGCAGCCGCCGCCTGACCGGGTTCTACAGCGAATACAAGGGCCAGCCGCAAGATGGTGCGGGGGGCGAAGGCAAATGGTCGTTGCCCCTCGCTACCGGGGTGCGCATCTACGACGCCGACAGCGGCGCTTGGACCCACCACGGAATCGTGCTGGAGGATTTCCTGCTGAACGAAGGGCCGCACCGCACGGCCCTGGGCCGTTGGCTGATGACCGGTGAAGACCACGCCGGACGCACCCGCCTGGCCTATAGCGATGCCTCTGATCCCGCGGACCCGGCGTGGCACGTTGTGGGCGTGGCCCGCGGCGAGGGCCCCATGTTCAAGAACGAGCCTACTTGGTACCAGCGCCCCGATGGTACCTTGGTGCTCCTGCTGCGCGACGATGGCGGCTCGCACTGCCTGTGGCTCTCCGAGAGCCGCAACAACGGCCTCTCCTGGTCGGTCCCTTATCCTACCAACATGCCCGATGCGATAAGCAAGTGTTGCGCTGGGCAGCTCAGCAACGGCACGTACTATATTATCGCCAATCCCCATCCCCACGGCCGGCGCATCCCGCTCACCATCGCCCTCTCCGATGACGGTCTCGTGTTCAGCCGCCTGGCCGTCTTGCGCGACGAGCCCACGGCTCCACGGTTGCCCGGTCGATCCAAGGGACCGGGCTATCAATACCCGAACGCCATCGAGCGTGGCGGGCAGTTGCATATGATCTACTCCGTGAACAAGGAAGACGTCGAGGTGCAGAGCGTCTCCTTGGATGAGCTGGCGGCGCTGCCTAGCCTAGTATCGTGGCCCACACGTTAAGTACAGATCGCGAGGAACAAGATGATCTATGATATCCCGCCCAGCCCCGGTAACCCGCGCAACTCCGAAGGGGATACGCTGCTTCTGCCCGAAGGGGGCCTGATGCTAGCCTGGACCCGCTTTACGGGCGCGGAGGACCATGCGCGAGCCGACATCCCGGCCATTTTCAGCGTGGACGGAGGCGCGACGTGGAGCAAGCCGCATGTGCTCGTCTCTCACGACGAAGCCGGGCAGAATGTCATGTCGGTGTCGCTCTTGCACGAGCGCGGACTGCACGAGGAGCTGCTCTTTTACCTTCGCAAGAACAGCACGAGCGACCTCCAGGTGCGGCTCAGGCGCTCGCGCGACGAAGGAAACACCTGGGGTGCCTCCGAGCTGGTATCCACGCGGCCCGGATACAACGTCATGAACAATGCCCGCGTGGTGCAGCTGGCCAGCGGGCGTCTCCTGGCGCCGGTCGCGTGGGTGGCCGACCTGTCCCACAGCCACCACCAAACCGCCTTTTGCTACTGCTCCGACGATGCGGGCTGGACCTGGCATGCGGGTCGGGGAGAGGTCTCGCTCCCCTCGAGCCGCGTGGGGTGCCAGGAGCCGGGCCTGGTGGAGCTGGACGAGTGGCAGGGGGTGCTGATGATCATTCGCACCGACCTGGGGCATGTCTATGCCGCCCGCTCTACAAACCAGGGCGAGACGTGGAGCGCTCCCGTGCCCCTCACGGACCTCCCCGCGCCAGCCTCTCCGGCCAGCGTCGTTCGCCTGCCTGATGAATCGCTGCTCATGGTCTACAACCACGTCCCCGAAGGGGCCCGTGCCGCCTGGAGGGACCGTACGCCGCTGGCCGCCGCTCGCTCAGAGGATGGCGGAGACACGTGGCGCCGCCTGGACGACATCGAGCCCAGCGCCGACTATGCGTATGCCTACACCAGCCTGCGCCTGTGGGGGGAGCAATTGGTGTTGACGTATTACGTGTGGCCGCGCAGCATGGCGCGCGGGTTCGACCAGACCACGTTGCGCTTTCGCACGCTGCCGCTCGCCCGCTTTATGCCGTGAGCCCGCCGCCCCACCGTTCGTAGTGACGCCGTCAGGCGTTTCTTTGTACCTCTAGCGTAACGGTTGTGCAATCAGAGCCGGAATCGTTCCGGACGGACGAAAATCTGCACTTTACCAACTGATAGCCTTTCCCTAGACTGCTCGTGACCGTCTCAGGATGTGGAGGTCACGATGAGTCTACCGCAGAGCGGCAATAGCGATCCCAAGATCACACGCACAGCGCACGCCATGTTGGTGCCCTGGGGCCTGTTTGCGCGGCACATTGGCCTGATACAGGGGTTGGAGGGTATCCCCATTCCACAACGTACGCGAGATCATACCCCTCAAGGCAAGTTGCTCGAGTTTCTGGCAGCCATCCTGAGCGGGTGTTCCTATCTCCAGGACATCAGTGCTGGGCCGCATCCCCTGGACCGAGACCAGGCCGTCGCAGAGGCCTGGGGCCAGTCGGCCTGGGCAGACTACAGCGGGGTCAGCCGCACGCTGCACGCCTGCACCGCGGACACGGTGACATCTGTGCGAAAGGTCATCGAGCGGGTCAGCCGCCCGTTCACGGATGCGGAGGTCGTACGGGCGCTACGCCAGGACGGCTTCCTGGTCTACGATGGGGATCTGACCGGGCGGCCGGTGTCCAACACCAGTACCACCTACCCAGGGGCGGCCTTTGGTTGGATGGACGATGCGATCCATCTGGGATATCAGGCCGCTCTGGTCAGTCTGCACAGCCCCACCTACGGGCGACTATGGCTGACTGTCACGCCACATGCGGGCGATACGGTGTCGAGTCAACAGGCCGAGGCCCTGGTGCAAGCCGCGGAGGCGCGTACCGGGGTGCGTCCCCTGCGCCGTACCAAGCTGCTGTCCGCACGCATTGTGCAGCTGCGGAGCGATCTTGAGGAAGCTCAGAGGCGAGGCGATACTCGGCAGACCCAGCTCCAGAAGGCGCGTGGGAAGGTGCGGGCCGCGACGGACGTATGGCACCAGGCGCTAGCCGAGGTTGCCCGCCTGGTCGAACGGGATGGTCCCCCCAAGCAGGCGCCACGCCCGTACAGCCAACTGAGCAAAGCCCTGCGCGCCGTGGGCGTGTGTTGGCGGCGGCTACACCGACGTGTGCGCGAGATGGAGCGCGTCCGCCAAGCCATGGCACGCCCCGATGCCAAGGTGCAACACCTCAAGAGTACCTTGGCGCTTCTCGAAGCGCGTCTCGTCCGTTTCATCGAGGACAATGCCCAGAACCGGGCGCCCGTGCAAGCAATCTTTCGCCTGGATGGTGGCTTTGGCAGTGGTGAGAATCTCGCCCTGCTGATCGAGATGGGCTACGAGGTCTACAGCAAGGCCCTCAGTGCCAAGGTGACCGACGCGCTGAAGAGGCGGATCAGCGCACCCATGCCCTGGACGCGCGTGGGGGACAACGCCGAGATGCTGGGCTGGCCAGCCCTGAAGCTGGATTTCTGTGCCTATCCCTTGGATGTCGGGCTGGAGCGCTTCCGCACCGGTGCACAGGATCGCTATGCGACCTTAGTCCATTACGGGTCGCAGCCCGTCACGCGCGACCTGGCTGCCTGGTTCACTTTCTACAACCGTAGGCAGACGATCGAGGCGGGAGTGAAGGAGGGCAAGCAGGTCTTCGAGATGCATCACCTGAAAGTGCGCTCCACGCCCGGCCTGGCCATCCAGGAAGAGTTCGCCATCCTGGCGGCCAACTTGGTGCGCTGGGCCACGGTCTGGCTGTCTGAGCAAGCCTTTCAGACGCAGACCCCTTTCGACGGGCGTCGCTGCTCCGTGAAGCAAATGGTGCGCGTCGGCGCGAACACCACCGCGCTGGTCTTCGAACAACCGGAAGGCAATCTGTTGTTAAGGTTCGACGAACTCAGCCCTCTGGAAGGGCTGGAACTCCGCCTGGGGCAGGGTGCAGCTTTTCAGGTACCCTTGCCGCTGTTCAGAAATGACATTTTTGCGCCGATTTGAATGATTCGATCACTGATTGTGCAATCGTTACGCTAGTCTTCTGTATGAGGTGACAAAACGATGAGCAGCCTAGAGACGATGGTCGAATCCGAAAAGCGCCGCCTGCGCATCACGGGGATCAAGGTGATGCAGCTCAAGCGCAACAACGGTCAGTCGCTGGTCAAGATCGAGACCGACGGCGGGGTCTATGGCATCGGCGAGGCGGGGGCGGTGGCCTCCACGGTGCGCGCCTACCTGCATTATTACGAGCCGATGCTCCTCGGCGAGGACCCCCTGGAGATCGAAAAGCTGTATACGCGCATGGTATCCAGGGTGCACCCGGCCATGCCGAATGTGCCCACCATCAGCGGGCTGGATATCGCCCTGTGGGACCTGGCGGGCAAGGTGTTGGGCCGCCCGGTGTCTTCTCTGCTGACGGGGTGGCTGCGCGAGGAGGTAACCCTCTACTGCCACGGTGGTGGGCCCAAGGACTGGCTGGATCGGGCCGCCTGGGGCGAATGGGCGCAACAGCACCGAGAGACCTTTCCCGGGTGGAAGACGGTCAAGATCGGCTTTGAAGGGGTCATGAACAAGTACTTGCCGAAAGGGCGCTGGCAAGGGGGACTGCCAGCCACCATGCTGGGCCAGAGCGAGATGGCTCCCATCGGCAAGGGGTTCGAGAACTGCCGCGAGGCGCTGGGCCCCGACGCCGACTTTATCGTCCACTGCCACAACGAATGGGACCTGCCCACCGCCATCGGCCTGACCGAGGTGCTGGCCCCCAGCAAGCCGTTGTGGATCGAGGATCCCATGCCGGTGCCCTACTCGGAGGCCTGGCCCGCGCTCGTGGCGGCCTCGCGCATCCGCATCGCCACGGGGGAAAAGCTGGAGCTGCCGCGGCAGTTTTATCCCTTCCTGGTCAACAAGGGAACGCATGTGATCCACCCCGATATCGTCTTTGCCGGCGGGTTCACGGGGCTGCGCAAGATCGCCGACCTAGCGGAGATGTTTTACACGCCGGTGGTGCTGCACTGCGTGGGCACGGCGGTGCACCTGGTGGCCAACGCCCACTATGGCGCGTCGGTGCGCAATTTCGTGATGTCCGAGACGGTGCTGCGGCCGGGAAGCTTTATCCACGACATGACCGAAGAGGGGATCCAAGTGGTTGACGGCCAGCTTGCCGTGCCCACCGGCCCGGGCCTGGGCATCACCTTGCGCAAGGATGTGGTGCGCGAGCTGCTGGACGAGGGAGAAACGTACTGGGACTGAAAAGGGTACAGGTACCCCTCTGCGGCCAAAGAAGATGATTCAAGAACTAGATGGTGTTGTATTGGTCCGTGATGTAGCGGAGCACGGCTTGCACTCGGGTGACTTGCGTCGTGGTCCTGGTGCATGGCCAGGACGAGGGGTACGAAGTCGAGTTCGTCCCATCGCCGGACGAGACGGTGGCTGTCGTCTCGCTACGTGCGGCGGATCTGCGCCTAGCTGGGGCGCGGGAGATCGCGCATGCGCGCAACATTCGCGGAGAGCAGAGGCATGACAGCGGGTAAACAACTCTACCAGGCTATCCTGGCGCGCCGGTCGGTGAGACGGTATCAGGCTACGCCACTGGACAAAGCTACCCTGGGCCAGGTGCAAGAGATCGTGCAGGCGACCATCCCTCTGTGCCTGCAGAACCACTATGAGGCGCCTTTTTACAACGTGACGGGGTCCGAGGCGCTAATCGCTGCGCTAGGCGGATACGGGCGCATCGTCTCGCCGCCGCACTATCTGCTGCCCTGGATGCGCGGGGAAAGGCACGTCCTGGCCGACCTGGGCTGCCGCGCCGAGCAGATCGCCGTGCACCTAGCCGCTATGGGGCTGGGCAGTTGCTTTATCGGCAGCCTGGGACGAGAGGAACAAGTACGCGCCCACTTTGGTCTTCCGTCCGATGCACGCATCGGCGCCTTGCTCCTATTCGGCTGGCCCTCGCAGAGCCTGGCTGGGCGTGCGGTGAACGCCTTTATGCGCCAAGCCACGGGGGCCACGAACAAGCTGCCCGTGGAGAGGATCCTGTTCGTGGAGGATTGGCGGAACCCGGACGCCGCGCCGCCTGAGTTGCTGCCCCTTCTGGAGGCGGCGCGCAGCGCGCCCTCGGCGGTGGATGCGCAACCGTGGCGCTTTCTCTGGCGGGATGGACGGCTGCATCTCTTTGTCAGGGTTCATAACCTGCGCTACGGGATGGGCAAGTCCGAGTATCGCTACTATGATGGCGGCATCTGCATGGGCAATGTGTTGCTCGCCCTGCAGGCGCTGGGGATCGAAGGCCGCTGGATGCCCTATGATGGGGACGAGCCCGAGATACCACAACATCCGGATACATTGGAGCCCCTCGCTGTGCTGGAATTTGGGCGGGACGTAGCCGTCGAGTAGATTAGCCTGGAGCTTGGTAACCCTCTAATAGCATCAGCCGCTCTGATCATCTTCTTAGAAGGAGCACATCATGGACATTACCCAACACACCGTCATTCCGCTCTGGCCCAAGGGCGCACCCGGTTCGGAAAACTGGGATCAGGTCGAGACGGAGACGAACCTGCCCTCGGGGCTGCGCATCGTCCACAACGTCACCCAGCCCAGCCTGACTGTTTACCCGGCGGAAAAGCCAAACGGCGCGGCGGTCATCGTGGCCCCGGGCGGCGCGTGGCATTTCCTGGCCATCGAGCACGAGGGCCGCCAGGTCGCCCAGTGGCTTTCCGCGCGCGGGATCACCGCCTTCATTCTCAAGTACCGCCTGATCCGTACCAGCGCGGAACCACAGAAGGACGTGGATGACTATTTCGCCAACCGTGGCACGAAAGATGCCGAGATGGCGGCGCTGATGAGAATGACCCTGGCCGACGCGCGGCAGGCCATGCGCATCGTCCGGCAACGGGCGGCCGAGTGGGGCGTAGATCCCCACAAGATTGGCTTTATGGGCTTCTCGGCGGGCGGCGGGGTCACCGCGCAGATTGCGCTGCACTACACCCCCGACAGCCGTCCCGATTTTGTCGCGCCGATCTACGCCGCGGTCTTCCGTGCGGTCAAGGCCCGGCCCGATGCCCCGCCGCTCTTCGGCCTGTGCGCCGCGGACGACGAGATGGCCTCTCGCGCCAACCAGATCCTCTACAAGGCCTGGAAAGCCGCCAAGCGCCCGGTCGAAATGCACATCTATCAATCCGGCGGCCACGGTTTCGGGATGAACAAGAAAGGCCTGCCCTCCGATACCTGGATCGAGCGGTTCGAGGACTGGTTGAAGGGAATGGGCATCGTCTAGGTGTGTTGTGATGTGCGGGTTTCTGAGCCGAGCCCGCAATACCCCAGCATCCGACGATGCTGGGGCCGCTGCCTGCGTGGGCACTGGGGACTGGATAGATGAGTCAACAACCTGACCCTGCTAGATGGGCACTGCCGCCTGCAGCGCGCGTCGCAGCGTTCCACCATCAGCATCCCGTCGCTGATATGCTGGGTCTGAACCTGACCCATCCCCGCTTTTTGGTCGACAACACCGACCTCAGCGTGCGTCACCACGACACCTGCCGCGGTGATTTCCCCAAATTCCGCGACTGGGGCCTGAGCCTGGTGATGTGCAAGGGCGGCCCGGCGTTTTACGATGACAACTATGCGGCGCTGTGGCGCCTGCAGCCCGAGTGGCGGCCGGGGGGAGATGCGGGACCCCTGTACTTGGGATTGACCATCAAGAACCCCACACAGATGTTGCTGGCGGTGCTGGATCGTTTCCTGGGGCAGGTGGAGGCCAATGCCGACAAGGTGCTTTTGGTTCGCCGCGCCGGCGACCTGGAGCGGGCGCGCAGCGAGGGCGTGGTGGCCCTGCTGATGGGCTGTAATCGCAGCGACTGGTTCGGCGACTGCCCGGGGGTGATCCGCATGCTGGCGCGCCTGGGGTTGCGCATGGTCACCGTGGGCCAGGCCACCCGCGAGCTGGGCTACGATCCCAGCAACGAGACCCGCTCCGGCGGGCGTATGACCGAGCTCGGCGTGCACATGATCCACGAGATGAATCGCTGTGGTATCCTCGTCGATGTCTCGCATCTCAACGATGTCTGCGCCCTGGATGCCATCGCCATCTCAGAGGCGCCCGTGGCCGCGACGCACTCGAACCCCCGTGCCCTGGAGGACACGCCGCGCAACGTGCCGGATGAGGTGATGCGCGCGCTGGCGGACAAGGGAGGTGTGCTGGGGATCATGCCGCCCATTGCCCGGCCGGCGGGCGAATACCCTTATAGCGGTGTGCCCCGCGCCCAGATGGAGCGCACCATCGCGTTCATTCGCTATGCGGTGGATCTCATGGGCATAGAGGGTGTGGGTATTGGCACCCATTTCAATAGCGCCGTGCTGCCTTGGGTCACTGAAGGACTGTTAGAGATGGGTTACCCGGACGATCACGTCGCCAAGATCGTGGGTGGAAACTATCTGAGATTGCTCAGGCAGGTGCTTCCACGCTGATCTCGGCGACGGAGCCTAAGGCTGCGGCGGAGTGCCGGCGCCCTCGGGGATGGGCGGGCCGTCGGGGATGGCGCGCAGCTCCTCGCAGGTGATGACTCGCACATCCTCCCACACGTGGCCCTCAGCCTCAAACGTGGGGATGTCCGCGATCCAGCGCTTGCGCTCGCCCTCCAGCCGGTAGATGTGCGGGCCGCCGCACTTGAGCAGTACGTGAATCGGTGTGCCCTGCTCAAACTTGGCCAGGTAGGTGTCCTCCACCACGTGCACATCCTCCCATTCGAGTCCCAGGTGCTCAAAGGCGCTCATCGAGCTGATCCAGCGCAGCTTGTTGTTCTCCAGGCGGTAGATCTCGGGGCCGCTTCCCTTGAGGATCAGCCCATCGCGGATGACCAACGCCGCTGAATCGGGCAGGATGCGTGCCAGGCTCACGCCATAGCGTGTGACGGGGATATTGAGTAGCACGGTGAGGGCCAGCACTAGGAGCACCATGCGCCCCAACGCGCGTTCCATGCCGATGGGTGGCAGGCGCGGGGGGATTGTCCAACCCAGTTGGCCCGGCTCCGCAGCTTTCTTCGGAGCCGTTGGGGCTTTGGGGGGCGGGGGCTCGGCCGGCCTGGGCGGCACGGGCGGGGGCGATGCCACGCGCCGTTCGGC